>NZ_JAXKVW010000004.1 GCF_036172515.1 Flexistipes sp. | reverse complement strand
TGTCAACACTTATACTGCCGCCCATAAGATTAATAAGACGCTTGCTGATAGGTAACCCCAGGCCGGTACCCCCTGCCTCAACACCAGCCTGCGACTGGCTGAACGAATCGAAAATATTTTCCATATCTTCCTCTGGTATACCGGGGCCGCTGTCTTCCACTTCGAACATTAGATTTACCGCTTTACTTTCTTCATGACCGGTTTCATCTTTTTCCTCAGCTTTTACCTTCAGACTTACCCCTCCGGATTTGGTAAATTTAACAGCATTTCCGATCAGATTAACGAGTATCTGACGAAGTTTCCCTTCATCTGCAATAATGTTTTGAGGAACATTTTCCTCCCGGTCGACAAGAAATTGAATCCCTTTGCCATCAGCTCTGGAACGGAACATCATTTCAATATCTTCCAGAAGTGTGTGCAGACAGAATTTATTTTTATGCAGGGTGAGCTGTCCCGATTCAATTTTGGAAATATCCAGAATATCATTTATCAGATTCAGCAGGTGCCGTCCGCTGCGGTTAATTGTATGCACCTGTTCATATTGTCGTTCGGTAAGTGCGGGATCTCTCTCAAGAATCTGGGCAAACCCCATAATGGCATTCAGCGGTGTACGTATCTCATGGCTCATGTTGGAAACAAAGACACTTTTTGCCCGATCGGCATCTTCTGCTGCCTTGCGTTTTATTCTTTCCCTTTCAGCCTGGTGGCGCTCAGTTATATCCTGCACAACACTGATTACTCTGGTTTCATTATTTTCGGAGTAATACGTATTAAGACTGATCTCAGCAGGAAATTCGCTGTTGTCTTTTCTTCTTGCTAACACTTCCAAACCCTTTCCCATTTCTCTTAAAACCGGATTTTTCAAATAATCTCTGCAAAGCTCTTCGTGTTTATCATGAAAACGTTCGGGTATTAAATCATTCAGATTTTTTTCTCTGATTTCAGCCACTGTGTATCTGAAAATATCTTTCACCTGTTTATTGGCTAACAGGATTTCACCGTCCTCATCAAAAACAATTATGGCATTGGGAGCGGCTTCCAAAATTTTTCGTAAACGCTCTTCACTCTTCCTGAAAGAAGCTGTCATTTTATCTGCAATGCTTTGTGCTCTTTTTGTTGTTTTTATTTGGATCCTTAGTAAAAGGATAGTAAGCAAAATAAGTGTGATACCCGAAAATAGGATACCCATTCGCGAGAGAACGTCCTCTTCATCCATTTTAAATGAAGGCGTTGGTGTAAATGCCAATGTCCACTTTTGTCCGTGCAGATTGAGTGTTTTTTTTACAAATAATCCGTCATCTGTATTTAATTTATTTTTACTTTTGGAATACAAAAGATTTCCGGAAGAAATACCGGAGCCGCTGTATAGTTTCAAAAAAGCGTTCTCAGAAATATACAATGAAACGTAATTCATAAGATTAGGCAGGCTGAAAGCGCAATATACATATCCTTCAATCTTTTCTCTACGATCTTTTACTGAGAAAGGTACCGTTTTCCCCTTATAAACGGGAATAAACAAATAAAAACCTTTGTGAAAGTTCTCTTTTCCTTCAATATTCATTTCAACAGCATCTGAAATGGATGCTTCACCGGTATCCCGGGCACGCTCCATAGTTTTCCTGAATATTGGATTAGAAAAGGTATCAAAACCCAGCCGCTGCCGGTTGTCTTTATTAAACGGTTCCACAAAAACTATAGGAGCATACACTTCCCTGTTTTTATCCGGCCATACAGTGTAATCTGAAAATCCTTCTTCTTTTATTTTACTTATATGATTTTTCAATTGTGATGCACGAATAGTTTGTATAAAACCCACAGCCTGGAAATCAGGATACGGAGGAGTCATTATCCTGTATTCATAATATGCTCTCCACTCGTCCCTGTTTACCTCTTCGGAAGCGAAAAATAGACCGGCCCCTCCCTGCAGGATCATTTTGAAATTATGTAATCTTTCAGTAAGCTCATATGTAATACTTTCAGTATATCTTTTAAACTTTTCCTGTTTTTCTTTTTTGTGGGCATTATTCCAGTGATACCAGACGACAACAGTTGCAACCAGCATAATCAGAATAATAAAATACTGTAACATCCTTTTGAAAAGGGAAATATTTGTCTTTATTTTAGAATCCACCAAAACACCCCGGCAGCATAAATTCTTTTTTAACAGTATCAGATATCAGAAAGCTATAAATAATTATACCATAATTTTTCAATACTTGATTAGATTTTTCTAATTATAAATCATTTCACTCTTAATTTGAGACCTTTGAATCATGTCATTTTTTTTAAATTTCTTCAATTTTACCGCCAAATTTGTTAACTTCTACTTTTTTAAACGATATTATCAGCAAAACAAAATTAGTTTTTTCGTCTAAATTACCTCAAATTGTCCAAAATAGGTAATTTTGGACACACCTGTATTGTTAAATCTTGTCAAATCATTCTTAAAGCACCCTTTCTCAGATTATATGCCATACAATGTATAGACAATTCCAGCCTAACCTTATCAATACCTATAAACCGGCTACGAGTATAACCAAAATGAAGTTTAATCAATCCAATTGCCTGCTCAACGACATAACGAACCTTGCTTACTGCCTTGTTATGAAATTTCTGAAATCCTGTAAGTGACTTATTCCGCGCTGCCTTATACATTATCATATCTACATAATTACTTGAGATATCTCTGCGGTTATATTCACTGTTGTAGCCTTTATCTGCATATATTGCCGTTCCCTTAGGCAAGTTAAGCTTTTGTAATAAAGGTGACAAATTCCGCACCTCACTCTATCTGGCACTCTTTACCATTTCTCACAATATATAACCGTCCGAATTTACACAGAAAAATTGTTTGTAGCCATAATACGCTCTATTACCCTTCTTTAACCAGCTAGCATCAGTGTCCTTCGAATAACTTCTGTTGCTTTCATTATTCCCTCCGGAACCACCACAGGAACTATCATTGTCATCATCTCCTTCATGCCGATCTTCTGCAATATCATTTACTACTTTACGGGGACGGCACGAGGACTCTACCAATGTCGCATCTATTATCGCTTCCTTCCTGCTTTTCACTATTAAATTTGATTCCGATAACTGCCTGTTTATCTCTGAAAATAACTCGTCAAATATCTCCAATTCCAGTAATCTGCTCCGAAACCTGCTGATGGTACTGTGATCCGGAACTTCTCCGGATACACTTACTCCTACAAATCTTATTACTGACAACCGATCCTTTAAGGCAAATTCAGCCTGATGGTCACTCAGCTTTTCCCAGGATTGTACTAAAAGTATTTTAAACAAAAGTAACGGGGAATAAGCTCTGCTGCCAGATGTGTTCTTAGTCCATCTGTATTTCTTATCAAGGATTGATTTTACTTTCTTCCAGTCTATAAGTGAATTTATCTTATCAAGATAAGTCGAATCATTAGCTTTAAAGTCTAACATTGAATCTAATACTGTGGGTTCTATGTACTTTTCCATAATTGCTCCTCTGTCTTTAATTAATCATGTAACTTATCACATAAATACATAACAGTAAGGACAAAATATATTAACTAAAGACCTTTATAGTATTTCCTGTGCAAAGGTCTCTTGTCTTGAAATAATTAATCAAGAATCTGCAATTAAGATAAAATTCATCCTAATTAGACTGTCTGTCAACCTTTATTTTTAAATCATTCAAACTTATCATAATTTCTACAAGCATATTAACGAAATAAAAGAAAAAATATTTTTGAGAGTCTATTAAACAAAAGCTTTTATAAGAAAGAAATAGAAATTTTTTAGAATTTATTCAACAAACTTGCCATTTGTCTTGTTGTAAATTTCTTCAATTTCAGCCGCCGGCAGAGGATGGCAAATATAATAGCCCTGGGCTAAGTCACATTTTTCCTGTTTTAGAAATTCCAGTGATTCCTGTGTCTCAACGCCCTCAGCAACAACTTCCATATCCAGTATATGTGCGAGCCTTATAGCCTCTCTTACAATATGAACCGAATCATTATCCTCAGGTAAATGTTTTACAAAAGCCTGATCTATTTTTACTGCTGAAACAGGCAGTTGTTTCAAATATAAGAGAGAGGAATAACCGGTGCCAAAGTCATCTATGGAAAGAATTATGCCGGCATCACTTAAACTTTTTAGCATAGGGATGGATTGTTCTATATTATCCATAAACGAATTTTCCGTAATTTCCAGCTCAAGATATTTCCCTTCAATGCCATACCGGTCAAGCAAATGAATAATTTTCTGAGTGAAGTCAGAATCAGCTAAATTTTGAGTTGATATGTTTACAGCCAGCCTAATATCTCTAATCCCTTTATCGTTCCACTTCAAAAGCTGAGCAAGCCCTTTATCTATGGTATAAAATGTAAGCCAGTGTATAAGCGTACTCTCTTCAGCTCTGGGAATAAATTTACCCGGTGGAATATAACCATATACTGGATGATCCCATCTCATAAGTGCTTCAAAGCCATGCAATTTGCCTGTACTTAAGTTGATTTTAGGTTGAAAATGAAAATATATTTGTTCCTTATCCAATGCCTCTTTTATATCACCCATTAACTTCAGATTTTCAACAGAAGTTTGAAGTGCCTCACTCATTGTCATAATAAAATATCTTTTATTTGATTTGATTGCTTTGACCGCTGCTGAAGAAGCTTTTTGCAAATAATATGAAGATATATTATTTATTTTATCGAATTTAAAAATGCCCATGAAAATATCGCCATGCAGTCTTATGTCCTCAAATTCAAATGCGTCATAAAAGCGACTTTCCAGTTTTTTAAGCAGTTCTTCTATTTTATTTTCATGATAGTTTTTCACAAGAATACCCACTTGGTCAAAATGGGTGCGGTAAACTTTTATGCTTTCTTTTGAAACTGTGCTCAGGCGGTCTGCCAGCTGCCCTATCATATTGTTTATAACTTCCGGCCCGAATGCACTTTCCAATTCTCTCGAGTTTTTTATTATAGCTGTGATCATGTAATGATGTTTACCCGCTTTTTCCGCGGCTGAAAGATCCTCTACTTCTTTTTCAAGAGAAAGTCTGTTTGGAAGACCTGTTATCTTATCATGTACAGCCTCCCATTTTGTCCGGAGCATATATTTGCGTGCATTGCCGGCAAAAGCACCTATAAACAATCCTATAAATGAAAAAGAACTTGCATGCTCAATCCAGCCGGTAAAAGCTTTGAAACCTTGAGCATCAATATGTGAATGAATCAAAGGGCTGATTGCAATGCTGCCTATAACCCCGGAAATCAGACCTCCCCAGGAACCATAAATAATTCCGCCTAAAATCACCGGTATATACATCAAGTGCAACCAATGACCTTCAGTAAGATGCACCATCAGGGCAATTAATGTTATAAGAAGTAAAATTAAAGGTATACTTATAAGTTTAATAAATTTTATATGGTCTTCAAGCCAATCGAAAATTTTCATAAAATACACAAACGCAGCACCTTTTTTATAAAACTGACTGAAAAATGAAAATTGCTTGTTAATGAAAACACTTTATCATTGTCATTTAAAATTGTTGCTTCAAAAATATCATAATTTTCATGAAGCTTCATACAATATTCCAATCAAATTTATTTGGCAAAGCTTCTGATGATATATTAAGATTATATTTTGTGAGTGGATTTAAGCTACAAGCTAATATATTTGAATACTTTTTATAACCAATAACTTCCAAAATACTTCCAATAGTAGCTCTAACAAATGGCTGATACCCAGATGCAAAGTTTATAAAGTTTTGAAAATTGATATTTTTTCTCAAAAGCTTCTGTTTTAAATAATCAACAACTTTGTCCGGTTCAACGTCAGGAGCTCTTTTTATATTTTTCACCAAATCCAAGTATTGCAAAAGAATGACATCTGATTTGCTTGAAATGTTTACTTCTAATGGCTTAAGATAAATTGTCATTTTTCCTGCGTTTTTCTTTTCCGGAAACTTTACTTTATTTGTACAAATTTCAATTACTGTTGGAACTTGGCTGGTTAATCCCATATAATTATATAGATATATACCGGAGTAATATCCGCTAATTGTCTTGTCTCCTAAATAAAACTTTGCAACATCCTTATAACTTAATGGCCGTGTCCCAAAAATATCTTTTTTAGGCTTATAGTATTTGCCTTTTGAATATCTTTTTATCCTTCCTAATTTCACAAGCCTGCTAATCGAACTTACAGCACTATTTGCATTATCCCATTTCAAATCTTTTAGGGTAAAAATTTTCCCTTCGTTTATATTTTCAATAGATTTAACTATGCTGCTCATTATTAACACCTCTGCGAGTAATAATACATTATTTTTAATGTATTTCAATAGAAAAACATTAAAATATTTTTTATAATAAATTATAAAAAAAGCCTCCTACCGCTCAAGGCGATAAGAGGCTTTGGAACTCGTCTCCGGTATAACCGGCTCGGGTAACATAAATCATTCTTAAGTGCCAGCTTCTGAAACGCTAATATGATGACAAAAACAGCTATCTTCTTCAATAACAATCTGTGCGATGTCTTTAAGATACTTGCTTAGTTTCTGCCATTCTTCTGTTGATACCTCGTAAATTTTACCAGTAACTAATGTGAATCTTACCATAGTGAACCTCCTATCCTAATTTTTGGGTGGGCAAACCCAAGAAAGGCATGACAGGGAGTACGGAGGCAGTTGAAAGGTACTCCCAATGGCAACCCCAACCACTACGGATGTCATGCCCTCTTTGGGAATGCCCGACCCTCAAGGATAGAAAGTTATTTATTGATATAAGCAGAGGGGTAAAAACCCCTCATACTCTGACAATCTGACTAAGCCACTTTGCTATTAGAAGCCCGTTCAGCTTTTTCAACTACATACTGAACAGCCTTCCTTGCTTCCGCAGAAGCTTGAAAGATAGCCTTTTTGTTTTCTTTTATGAATTTACTCCAACCTTTCACATACGCACTGGAGTTTTCATAATTTATTCTCATTCCGGTTTCAGCCATTAAAAAAGCTGCACCGATCTCTGCAACAAGCTCCTCATAAGAGTATTGATGCTTGTCGCCAGTATCTATATTTGACACTCCCGCTCTTTTAAGTCTTGACTCATGCCCTGTGGAATGAGCGATTTCGTGAAAGAGAGAAGAGTAATAACTATCCGTTGACTCAAAATTACCAATATCCGGGATTTGTACCGTATCCCACGAGGGGATATAACAAGGTTGAACCCCGGTATACTGAATATTTAAGCCATCGTTCTGCATACCTTTTACGATATTTTCGGGCTTTTCTTGTTTAGAGTTTGCAAGATTAACATATTTACTCTTGTCAATCCCTTCAACATCATCAAGGTTAAAAACCCTGTAATATCGCATCAGGAAGAAAGTTTTAGGCTTCTTATCCTCCTGTTTATCTTTCTCCTGCTCACTTTCGTCAAAGACTTCAATATCGTCTTTTTTGTCCTCTTTTTCCTCGTCTTTGTCGTTATTTTGAGCAGTAATTTTTTTGTTAAAAATCACCATTGAGCTTTTTGCACCTTTTTTGATGCTACCGCCCAATTGTTGGACCTGCTTAAAAGAGAACCATACCGATGATGTATATTCCATCACCTGCATATCCCAAGAGAGCAATAGTTGGTTAAGCCCCTGGTATTCTCTTTTTGCAAATCCGTTAAAATGTTTTCTCATCCATCCGGCTTTCCAAGGCGGAGTGCCAGACTCTATCTGTTCTATGATTTTTTCAGTGATTATATCATAGACGGATTTTTTAGTTTTCTTAGCCATGAGTGTCCTCCTTCCCGCTTTCGAAGACAGAAAATTCAACATCAACAAAGCTGTCATACTCAAGGACGATGTCTCCACTTCGGTACTGCTTTTTGACCCTATCTAAGGCTTCAATCTCAGAGGGAGCTTTGACACTCACGATTTTTGCTGAAATTTCTTTAATTTCAATTTTATAGTTTTGCATTTTTGCCTCCTGTTTCTTCAACACCAGAGGCAGTTCCCCTCACCGGGGGAATAACTGCCCCCGGTAGGTGGGGTTTTTTATATTAATCGTTCTTCAAAGAGACGGAGAACCATCTCTTTGAGGTATTTATTGTCGCCAAGGCAAAGGTAGGAATAGTACAAATGACTATCTTCCATGTCCTTGACTTTTATAACTTCGCCTTCTTTGGTCGTATGCTCTGCGTCATTTCTTTCTTTTCGACCGGATGGCTGATATTGAGAACCTTCTTCACCAAATTCCCAGTAAATTGCTTGTGCATCTCTTGCATCCCTACCGAGCCCCATCTAATCCTCCTCATCTTCATCAAGTTCCGATGAAAAGTTTTCGGCCGTACACTTGTAAAGAATTTCGTAATCAACTTGTCCGTCTAAGCCTTTTTCTACAAGACGAACAAAATCGTAAAACTCATCTTCTGATTTCGGCGGACGGCCTACATAGGACTCAAAGCAATCTGAATTAACCGGGATTTGGATATTCTCTTCAAAATATGCCATATCTGCCTCCTATTTTTTATTATAGACGGAGACAATTATCCCCCAAACGGAGAACAATGTCCCCGTCCGGGGTTTGTTTTTTACCAACCTTTTTCGCAGAAGTAGTTTAAGTTATCATACCCTTCTGCTTCAAGTTGGCTTATTTTTCTTTTAAGCTTGTTAACCTCATTTTGTTTATAAGTCTTTTTTGAGGTTTCTTCTTTTATAACTTCTCTTAATTGGTCTATCAGTACATTGACTACAAGTATCCCTTTAACTCTTGTTTTTGCGTTGAAGTTTCTAATAATCATATAGTCAATCTTATGGCTGATAGAGTCTATTGTGTTTTCACAAATGTACTCAACTTTTTTCATCATGCGATCTCCAGAGTCTGTTGTGTATTCACAAATGTATTCAACTTTTTTCATCATACAACCTCCATGAAGTCCTCAATGGACTGTTCTCGGAGGTCGGTTTCTCTATATCTCTTTTCAGCAACCCGCTCAGTTTGCATACGATTTGCCATCGATTTAGCTGCACGGATTACCCTATTATAAATGTTCCACTCAGCCGCCGAGAAGTCGGGAGTTTGAACTTGAGGATACCCAAAAGTTTTGTAAATTCTGACTTCTTGAACAATTTTTACCGCAGCTTTCATCTGACATCTTCTGAGATTGAAAACATCAACTCTTGCTATCGAGTAGAACATCTGAAAGAAGTCGTTTTTTCTTTCTTCTTTTTTCTTTTTTTCAGCTTTATATTTTTCTACATCTTCCCGGAGTTCTCTGAGGTTTTTCCTAATACCCTCGATAGTCTCAGAAACCTCAACGAACCGTATGCCATATAGAAAATTACAGGCTTCATTAAGTCTTTTTAAAGAGAATCTTTTGTGGTCGGTTACTAAATATTTTACTTGTGTTGCTAAAATATTTAGCTTTGTTTCAAGCATACTTATTTGAGCTGAAACATTTGCACGGCCAGCAGTTTCTCTTGTGTACCACTGCGACTTAAAGTAGCCAAATTTTTCTCTATACTGCTTTAGCTGGCATATTCTGTCCTCAAAAAGTATGAGAACATCTTGTGGAAGATATTTAGTATTTCTTATCATGACTGCCTCCTTTATTTGAGGGCAGTTCACCACCACGAGGGCAGTAAACCACCCCCGTGGGGTTATTTTATAATTCGTATGGGAAATATCCCCTAATGAACTCACTATCCTCTTCAGATAGCTCTGTATCCATACAAGGACAGGATATTTCCAAAATTGTTTCAGAGGTAATCAGCATATCTGAAAAGTCCTCTTCTTTTACACACTTTAAAAAAGTTTTTGAGCTTACTTGCTCAGAGAAACTTTTTGCAACTATGTCTATTTCTTCGTTGCAATTTTGGCACTTAATACCTTCTTCTAAGATTTTAATCATAACTGCCTCCTAAAATATTATTTAAGGGGGGCATTTGTCCCCACGAGGAGAACAAATGTCCCCCCGCAGGGTTATTTATGCAGCATCTTCACTGTCTAAAGCTTCAAGCATATCGAAAACCGAAACCATTTCGACTTCGCCCTTCTTTTTGCCTTTGCCGACAGTATGCTTTTTAGGTTCAAGATTTGTGATGATCTTGTGGACAGTAGATTCGATTGTCCGGGTTCTGCCTTTTGATGTCTTGATTTCTTTAACCTCTGTAGCTGTCTCAGTGAGATCAGCAATTTCAAAGGTTTCATCAAGGTCAAAATCGGCCACAGCGTCTTTCTCCCTGTAGGAAGAAAACACATCTCCCAGACTGCGATCTTCTGTCTTTTTATCTCCAACCAGTTCTTTGGCCATCTGAATAGCCATTGATTCACCCTCAGACATAGAAGATAAGCCTTGGTCGGAAAGATCACCCTCAACAGCCAATGAAGTCTCAAGTTTTGATGCTATTAACTTCATTGCCTGTTCCTGCATTGTCTCAGCATAAGCCATATAGTAAACTCTAACAGGCTTATCCTGTCCAATTCTCCAAGACCTGCGGGATGCCTGACGAAGCGTATAAATATTATAGCCCGTCTGGAAGAAGATAATTGTCGGAAAATCCAGTAAATCCAAACCCGTTTTAACAAGATTCGGATTACAAATGAGAACATCTGTATCCGGATTTTCCTTCAATTTTTTCTTTATCCATGCTTCCCGCTTGTCGGTCGCAGGTGAGCCGGTTTTTAGTACAAGTGCGTTAATTCCTTGTGCTTCAAGTCTTTCAACAAGATCAGGAACTAAGTTTCTTGTACCTGTATGCTCTAAAAATACAGCACACTTGCGGTTCTCCTGCTTTTCCTCAAGAATTTTGTCTATTAATTTCCGCTCTTTAGGGAGCATATATTGATCATAAGGTTCTGCATATGCTATGACCTCACCTTCTTGGGTCTGCGGATTGTATGTATATGGATCATATACAATCTCACCTCTTCTCGCCCCATCAGGCAAGGAATACAGCGAATTTACCAAAGCTCCCAAAAGCTTATTTGAACCTCTCGCTAAAGCTTGTTTAACTTCAGATGTCAGCTCATTCTCAAATTCTTTGTAGATTTCCTTTTGAGTATTTTCCATAGGAACTGAAATTATATCCTCATTATATTTCGGAAGCTGATCTGAAACATCGGAAAGCTTCATAAAATATGTTGAGTCGAGGATAAACTCAGGAAGTAAAGCCGGTGACATACCCGGTTTACTGTGAATTCTGACTGACTTCAGCTTTTTGCCTATGGAAGAATTTCTTCCGGACTCTCTTACATATATCCGGGTTTCCTCGATTACTCCGTAATTTCTTTCAAAAGACGTTACGGAGTTATGGGCATAACCTTTTTCAATAAATCTCTTTGTAAACATACGAAAGAGGATATAAAAAAGGTTCTTTGCATACCCGCCCATGAGTGTACCAGTCATAGCAAGAGTTTTGTCAGCACAGCTAACAAGATTTGCCATAGCCTGCCCAACAGCGGTATCACCGCCTTTTAACTCATGGACTTCATCGAGGATAAGGAAATCTACTTTGACTTTCTGCCTTTTTATATATTCTGCAAGGCCGTATCTGCGAAAACCTTCTCTATCTGCTTGATAAAGAGGTGTACCACAGTTAGTGCAGGTTGCAGAATTATTTTTTTCATCTTCTATATTTTCGCTTGCGAGCAGAACTCCACAATCAGGACATTTCTTTGCTCTGAGTGTTTCTTCATCCCACTTTACAAGCGATTTTTCTTTATAATGGAGCTTCGCCTTAGTATTTTTTAATACCCAAAACTCCATACCTTGGGGCTTATCAGTATCAACATCGGATACTTTATCCAATGTTTTTACTTTTGCCCCTGGAATTGTCTCTTTAATCTCTCTAACCCATTTTCTTGCCAAATGGGGTGGACAAACAACAAGTGTCCTCTTGTTTTGGCGTGGATTAAGATATGCCACACAAACTGACATTATCGTCTTGCCAGTCCCCATTTCCGCTGTAAGGATTAAAGATTTCTTTTTTTCTTTGTAAAACCCTTTAGCCAGTGCCAGGATTGCATGACGCTGGCTATTAAAAGGTTTTCTAATTAATTTATTGAGCTTGGAGTTCTCTTGTTTTTCCCACTCACCGATTTGAGCGGGATTATAAACAGGCTTGAGCTTGCTCACAGCCTTCTCTTTAAGAGTGTCTCCAAACTCGTTCAGGAAGTCAGTTAAAGTAAGATTGTCATCTTCTTTCTTTTCAGGTTCACCACCGCCCGGACCAGAACCGTTAGGATCGTCTGGATCTTCGGGCAGTGAGTCTAAAAAGTTTTGAAGAGTTTTCTTACTCTTTGTAACTTCCCTAAATTTTTCTAAACTTATATCAGCAGCACCTTCAAGGATGCCACCGTTTTCGACAATATTCACTACTTCTTTTAGTGATCTTGGAGTCTTATAGACTCCCCCGACTGTCATTCCAACTGAAAATATTTCATTCAGTGAGAAATGACCAAACTCGCTGAACTGACCTACAACATATCCGAAAGGTGTATCACCTTGCCTGACATAATCAGTAGGAAACCAGTACCAGTCGAGCTGACCGTTGTAGAAAAAGAAGTTGATTTTGTTTTTTTCAAGATAATCCATTGATCTGCCTCCTTCCCGGACGGAAAGAAAGGACAGACTTATCCCCCGAACGGGAGACAAGTCGCCCCCCGTCCGGGGATGTTTAAATGAGATTTATTATTTTTTTCTTTTAACAAAAATTCCGTAAATAAGTTGTCCGGCCCAATCGCCGACCGCTACCCTGTTACGGATAGTAGAGGGATCGAGTGAATATATCCCGCCTTTGGGACATTCACCTTCATATTCTTTTAGGCAATATCTGTTTAAAGCATGAAGAGCCGAGATTAAAGCTTCATGGGCTGATGTTCTTCGTCTATCCAGCTCCATCATCAATTCTCTGAACTTTTCACCCTCAAGCCTTTTTGCCTGAGTGTTACCTATAACATCATTTCTGCAAATCACTTTTACATACTCAGATGCCTTTTCAATCAGGTTGCCTAAAAGATTTTCACCTATATCGTCACCCTCAACGAGATCTGATATAGTTTCGTATCTTTCGATACTTTCCTCTACTTTATTTTTGTTTTCGTTTTGCAAAATATACTCCTTCTCTCTCTTGGTGAGAGAAATGTTTTTTATGTTATTTTTCATGCTTCGCCTCCTTTGTCAATACAGCAGGAGACGAACGCTATTATACCCAGCAGGGAACGTTACGCCCCCTGCTTTGGGGTTTTTTATGATGCTTTTGCTAAAGGTTCTGATGAAACAATATCAAGAACCTTTGTCTCTAATTCTTCCTGACTCGGCAGTTCTATTTCAACAGCCGATTCATATCCGAAAGTCCGCAATTGCATTGTGTTAGGTGAGTTTGTGACAAACTTTGCATAAAGCTCATCTTTCCACTCCGGCAACAACGGTGTCGGATATTTTGCATCAAGAAGATCGTACAGTTTGTCCGGTGTGGGCTCTATGATAACCGCCACACTCTGAATATCCTGTATATTTAGAATATCTTTCAGATAGATAATGCAGTGATTCACTCCATGAGCAATCTTTTTCTGCATTACTGTATAATTATTGGTTAATGACCTTGCCATAGGAGCAAAGGTTTCGTTTTCTTCCTCTATCCTGATTTCCTGCTTGTTAATTAAAGCACTGGAAATCGCTTTGACAAGATCGGGAGTACCGAATAATGAAATCATATATACTATACCACCCATTTGAACGTATCTGTCCGAATAAGCGATATTCCCCATATAATCTATCTTTCTATACATTCAGCACCCCCTATTCTATATTTATAAACTGCAAAGAATTCAGGTCCAAAGCTCTGACTTGAACCTGATACTTTTTTGTACTCTTAACGGTTGTTTTCTCACTACCATTAAGTAATTCGTCTTCTTCCTCGCCATTTTGTTGCATGAAAGACTTTATGTTTCCCTTAACGACTAAATCATACTTGTCGTTTTTTAGCCTTCCATTCATCATCCCTGATGCGAGCAACATTGCCAAATGTCCATTTCTCAGCATTGATAAAGGCTGTATTTCTTCGACTTTATCAACTGATATCCGGCGATCATACTCGGCATATACTTGGGATGACTTAACAAAAGGGAGGACTTCATCAGGGTCTATGCGGGTTGATGTGAAGTTTTTCAACTCCACATTGTTTCTTTCAACCTCATAAAGAGGACGATAATCACCCGCACGTAAGATGCTTTCTGTTGTCCAGAGCGACTCATAAGCCGTTTCCGGTTCAACATATTTGATGATATTTTTCATCATAGCACGCTTTGCATCTATTTCCGATTTTCCTGAAAAAGCAGAAGATTTGCCAATTACAACTACCTGCTTGAACTGTTTATACAGTTCTTTAGGAAAAGCAAGAACCCGTAAGTCCTTTAATCTGAGGAATAGACGATATGTGTGTTTTAGCGATGCAAAAGGTATTACATACACTAAAACACCTTTGGTATTCAGATACCGCAGATGAAACTGAAGAAATTTTTTTTCCGTTCTCTCGGTATCTGATTCTTCACGCTCTTTAGTTTCCCAATCATAAGTCGGATTAAGAAACAAAAGGTCGAAAGCATTATTTGTTATGCGTGTTTCATAAATCGCATCACAGTTCAACACTTTGCCTAACCTTCCTTTTGCTTGTCTTGCTCTGTCCTTATCAAGCTCAATGCCATATGTTTCTACAGGAGCTTGCTCAGTTAAACCGGCAAGAGCATCGCCTTGACCACAGCAGGTATCAATACATCTGCTACCAGATGAGAAACTAAAGAGTTCCTTTATTTGCTCTATAACTTCGGGGGGCGTGGGATAATGCCCCATTTTAGCTTGAGATGCTAAACGACTCATATTTGCCTCCTTGCTGAGAACAGAGGCACCTATCCCCCGAACAGGGGATAGTACCCCTGTTCGGGATTATTTTTTTTATGATACAGATTTTATTTTTTTCCTACCTTCCACAAAAGGTGGTAGAAATCCTTCTCTATAATGTCTTTCAATATCCCTACCAGTAAGAATACCAAAACACTTTTTCAGTGTTCGATTCCTACTTATTGGACATCCCCAGCATTGGGGGTCCTTGACACCAACTGAGTCAGTGTAATCCTTTACTGTCTGGAAACGTCCGTACTGGCATTCAACTTGATAAAAGAACGGAGCTATTTCTCGTCCGTTTTCTACCATGTAATCCCTAATCTCATTTTGCTCTATATAAGCATCAATAATTTCCGGATCAGGCTTTTTTATTATTTTTTCGATATTTAGCATGATACACCCCCTTTTTACCCGCAAGCGGAATAACCGCAACTGTGGCATTTTCTGCAACCTTCTTCGATTGCAATCGGACTGCCACATTCCGGGCAAGCTCCCATACCAACAGGTTTTTGAGCTACTTTAGTAACAGAAGCCCTGGGAGTGTTATCAGAATATTTTTCAATAGGAGTGATCTGTTTTATACTGCCAAATCTCTCCACAACTTTTTGGAGAAGCGACAATGCTATCTCCATATTGGGATAAGTAAAAACTTTACCTTTTTCTGTCATAATCTGAACTCTTGTGCTCATAATCTACCTCCTGTTTTTTAAATTTTTTTTAGGATTGCCCACCTAAAAATAAGGACAGGAGGCACTATAATCCCCAACAGGGGATTAGTACCCCCTGCTGGGGTTACACAATTAATTCAGTCTATCTAAAGCTTCTTTGGGTGGTGAGCATAAATGGCTCACATTTATCCCCTTTTCTATTTTATTAATTTTATAAGCTATATTTTCAGCTTCCTGCTTTGAAGAAGCTAAAAACAAGTAGTATCTTTCTCCAATTTTCAGGCAATAAGTCATGCAGCACCTCTGTTTCTTCTTTCGATTTCCTCCTCAACAACCAACTCAAGCATCTTTTCATAGATGATTGTCAAACTGCTGAGGATTTTAAGGAAATGTTTGTAATTGCCGATAAATATCACCTGCATTGTGTCTTTATCGACAATTTTATAGGTGCTTTGATCTGAATATGGAGTTCTGCTTATTTGCAGACTAAAACCCCATTTATCAAGAAATTTACCGATTTTTTTAACTGACAATTCTTGGGATGCAATGTCTATCATATTGCACCCCCTATAATAGCAGCTATTGTAACTGCCATTCCGATTAATGTCATATTTACTAATTCAACCATAACTGCCTCCTTCAGTATAGTAACGGAGACAGTTATCCCCCTAACGGGGACAACTGCCCCCGTTAGGGGTGGGTTTTATTTATTTTTTTACTCTTTTCTTTTTCTTAAAAACTTTAAGTGATGCCGGAAACTCTCTCGTCTCCTTGCACTCCTCAAATATCTCAGGGTACTTTTCTTTAAGATCAGCACCCTTAACAAATTCCGATGTTCTCGGAGCCGTCACACTGACGGACAGCATAAGGTCCTCATTTGTTGCCGATAATTTTTCATCACCGGTATATTTGAGGATGTCGTCTCTTATTTTGTCTAATTTGTTTTTCAGCTCTTTTTCCTGTGCCTTTTTATCAGCATAAGAAAGAGCCAAATTCCACACATCTTCCGGAAGCTTGCCCCGATCATAAACAGGACAATCTATCTGATATTCGCAATGCCCGCATAATAGTGAAGGTTCACACTCAGGCTTTACATCACCATTAACGGCACTCCAAATGTTTTGTGCCTTTTCGACAAGCTGTTCAAATATCAGGTCAAAGGGTTCATATGAATTGAACTCTTTTCTTTCTCCTGTGTTCAGATCAAGAGCAAATATAGCACCCTTGATTTTGGCATCAGGGTATATTAGCTTTGCCAATCCCATTTGCCAATATAGTTGAGACACCCAGCCCTCATAAGGCTTATCAGGGATTCCGGAAGTCGTTTTAACTTCGCAAATTCCTATAGATTTCATATCTTTTGAGTAAAAGAAGAAATCCACGTGTGCCTTAAAATGAGGATATTCTGGATGAATCAGCTCTTCTTGTGTGGAGTATTTATAGTTTGTTCTCCCAAAAATTTTTAAAAGAATCTTTTCAGCCAAATGTCCACGCTCAAAGCTTATAAGCGTTTCAATGTCATGCTCAGGCGGAGAAAGTTTTGACAATACCGCCTTACGAGGACAACCAGACACATCAGACGAGCCGATATATTTAGTACGGTCGCCTAATTCCTTATTTGACTGTTCTTTATTTATTTTTGGGAGTGTTTTTTCAATTATTTCTGATAGCATCTTCTCTGCCTCCTTTAGTTTCCACCGCAGGAGGCAGTCGTCCCCCCGTGGGAGACGAAACTAAGCCTCCCACGGTGGGGATATTATTTTATATTAGGATAAAAAGTACATCAATTCCTTTTATCCTTTATTTTTTTCATAATGTATTCCTATAAACAGAGCAATTACAATTATTCCTATCATTGCATATAATGCAATCCATACTATCATGTCATTCTCCATCATTTGACTTTCTCCTTTTCTCCTAAGCAGACAATTGATAAACATCCTCTTTTACTTGGATGAAATATCTCTCAAGCAACTCTTTCGCCTTTGGCTTGCCATATGGAGAACCTTTCACATAGTATGTGTTGGAGTTCTCTTTGCCTTGGGCTATTGTAAAGCCCAAATTTGCCAAAAACTCTAACAGTTGCTTCTTTGCCTGCTCATCATTTATAGGATTTTCTTTCGAGGGCGGTGTTTCCGTTTCAATCTCTCCTTCATTAACAACTGTTTCAGGATCACGGATCACCATTCCCTCAGCATCATATGTGCCATAACCTATTTCCTCTGCACCGTAGATGCCGTTTATATTAAATGCTTTCCGCAAGCACTGTGATTCAGCCACCTTTTTCAGCATAGTGTCAGGTTTATCCCGCCAAAATGCCGTCAAAAAGCCTTCTTTTGTCCGTTGAGCGTACTCATTAAACGAGACCTCAACTATAAAAGGTTGATTTGTGTCTTTACGGTACACGGTACACCGTGCTACAAGCTCATTTTTATATTCCCATCCGTTTTTGTTAAGGACAGGGATTTCTTTTAGAAAAGATTCAGTTTTTATGCCCGCAAACTGTCCGGTCTTATGAGCTATACTCAAAAAACCGTCACGACCGACAAGTGGCTCATATTTTTCGACCCATTTGCCATTAATTTTTTGCCTGCGGGGTACAAACATTACTTCTTTCATCAGCGGATTGAGATCAAGCTGTTTTGCTACACTGATACAATAGCTTATCTCTTCATTATCCGCTCCATGAGGAAAGAATTGCTTTTTAATCACTTGCAATTCTCTTTCACTCAGTGAGCTAAACCCGCTTTTCTTCTGCAATGTTTGTTTTTCTTGAATTCTTGCCACGTTTTGCATAACTGCCTCCTTATTTTATTTCCCCCTGCCGGTTGCTACACCCGCCACAGGGGTACTCTCCTTAATAGGAGACAGTCCAATCCCCCACCGGGATTGACTGAGCAACCCCGGACAGGGGATATTTTGAGTTATTATTTTACAAAAACTTCCCTTTTAGAAAGGGATGTCGTTTTCATCCACATAATTAGCAGTATCAACAACAGGCTCTTGTTGCTGGCTACTACCATTTTTTTTCGGAAACATTTGCACGTTATCAGCCTGGATATAGCTGTAATTGACTTTCTGACCCTCAGCATTTTCAAAACTATTTTGCTTCAAAGAGCCAACAACTATTACAGGCTGTCCCTTTGCAAGGTACTCACCGACTACCTCTGCGGTTCTGCCAAAAGCAGTAACCTTTACAAAGGCTGTTTTGCCGTCTTTCTTCGGCTCGTTGTTAGCCAAAATAAAATTGGTAACAGTAACCGGCTTTTCCCTATCTGACAATACTCTCACTTCGGGATTTTTTGTCAGGTTTCCGCTAATAACTACATTGTTTAGATACATATTACTGCCTCCTGAAAATTTTTAAAATCCCATTATCCGGGTTTTCACCGGCCTGCTCTAATCCGTCAGCAGGGAATACTTCACCAGTACGCAACAATATTATTGTTACAAGTAACCGGTTTCATTTTTGGAAGGGGTTTTCTTTCGAGGGTGCGGACTCACCCTATGGCTTGAAAGTTACCATACAGGAGACAATTATCCCCTCGCAGGAGATCAACCGTCCCCTGCAATGGGGGTTTTAATTAATTACTTTTTTTTTGTTTCTTTTCCATGATTATTAGTGCTACCCCACTAAATATACCTAATGGTGCTATCACTAAAAGAAAAAGAAACAATGGATGTGAGAATAGTTCAAGCATTGTTCACTCCTTATCATCAATTAATAAGATAATTAGCTCCATCACAAAAGTCAACAGGAACGCAAAAAATGCGATCTTAAGAGTTATGCCATCGAATTTTTTATCGAGGGCAATTGCAACAAGAGCTGCAAGCATCAAGTCTTTTGATGCTAAGTGAGTGATTCTAAACAACGCTTTGAGAAAATATTTCATATTACACCTCCCCGCCCCAACAAGCAGGAAGGCGTTTCACTCCCTCACAAGGGAAGTTTAAACAACCTTCCCCTGTGGGGGCATTAATCATCTTTTTTGTTTTGTTTATGCAGCTAAATCATCATCTGCATATTGGTATACACAGACAATTGTTCTTTTACGCTGCATTCTTCTCAATGTGGCGTTATCCACATAGAGCTTGTTGCCTTTTGTTGTTAATACTAAATTTTTGTTTCTCATAACTGCCTCCTTTTGTTTTGACGAGGAGACAGTTATCCCCCAACAGGGAGTAATCTGTCTCCCCGTCGGGGTTTTTTTAGTTTTTTTATGCGGCCTCTTTTTCAGGTATAATCCCGAAACGTATAAGAGCCTCTACAATTGACCTTCTTTCTGCCTCAGTATGCGTTTCATCTTCTCGCTCAACTGAAGCTTGGGAATACACGTTCCCCTTTTTCTGGACTTTGGTAGTAATATACCCGTCCTTTGCCTTAAATGTGTTAATTTCCCAGCCTTCTGAGACCGGAAAATTTGACCTAAATTCGGAAAGAGCTTCAAGATACTCTTTTTCCTGTTTTTCTTTTTTCCCTTTTTTGGAAATTGTTTTGAACATAACTGCCTCCTTCTTTGTTAGGTTTTTTATTTTACCCAACAGAGACAGTTATAGCCCCAAGGGGACAATAATAACTGCCCCCATTGGGCTTGTTGTTTTTTAATTTTGACGAGTTCCCTTCTTTTCGACACCTTTGGTTTAACCTGCCATACAAATATTGCCTGTAAACCTACCTCTCTTTAGAAGTAAGTCCGACATCGTATATAGCAAGTTTCCTCCGGTGTCTTTCATTACACCTACTAACATGACCTGATTAAACACAAGTCAAGTAAGTGCAATGTGCCCAAATGGGCAAAACCCTTTGCATACAAATATCCTGCAATCCTAACGCACTTGTATTGTATACACAAACTTTCGGCTTTCAGCCGATGCTAACTGTCGTTTGATATAGCAGATTTGGCAGGATATACTTCTCCTGTTGTTTTGCTTTTAGATTTTCTTTTTCTTCACTTATTTTTTGATTTTTTTGCAAGACACTTGCATAGAAAGGATTTGTGATTTTATAGATATTAATCTTTGGTTTGTAATTGATTTATTATATTTTTCTGCTCCTCTGGATAATATCCTCAGAACAGCTCCTAAATAAAGGAGATTTAATATTTGAGATGAAAAGAAGGGATGCGGTACTCATTTTATTTCATTATGGATTCCTGATATATAGGCTTTAATTCCCGCAACTCCATAATGAAATCATTGGGCGTAATTCCCCCTGCCACTGGTTCACTATAACCCGCCACGGTTATAGCAATCCACACCGGGGTTTACTTGATATTTTGTTTTCAAACAACTAATAAAATTATACAAAAATAAATGTAATATTTCAAGTATATATCTAAAATCTTTTAAAAAATGTTGCATATCAACTTGTTAAACTGATATAATAATATTTATGAATAACAGCCAAAAGCTTAGCTATCAAAATCTGCTGGATTCCATTCCCGTGCCTATATTCTACAAAGGTACAGACGGTAAATATCTGGGTATGAACAAAGCTTTTGAGGATTTTTTCGGAGCAAGCAGAGAAAATCTTATAGGCAAAGGTGTTTACGATATAATCGATAAAGAATATGCAGACGTTTATTTTAAAAAAGATAAAGAACTTTATGGCAATCCCGGTGTACAAATCTATGAAACTCAGGTCAAGGACAATCAAGGCAATATCCATGAAGTAGTTTTTAACAAAGCAACTTTTTTTGATGAAACCGGTAAAGTTTCAGGACTTGTAGGCACAATTCTCGATGTAACTGACAGAGTCAACGCCGAAAAAGAAATTACTGAAAAGCAACGGAGATTAGAAACACTGATGTCTAATCTGCCCGGGATGGTTTATCAATGTCTGAATGATCCCGACTGGACTATGCTGTTTGTAAGTGAAGGGTGTCTGGATTTAACAGGATATCATGTTGAAGAATTGATATTTAATAAAGATATACCTTATAGTGCTGTAATCCATCCTGCTGATCGTGAAAAGGAATGGGAAAATGTTCAAAAGTCTATTGAAAACAATGAAAGTTTTATGAGCACTTATAGGATAATTACCAAAAATGGTAAAACAAAATGGGTGTGGGAACAAGGAGTAAAAGTTGGCAAAAATGAAAACGGAATTGATATTCTTGAAGGCTATATTACCGATATCACTGAATCCAAAAGTTACTTTGATGAACTTCATACGATAAAAGACTTTGTTGATAATGCTCCAGAAGCAGTATACTGGGTTCGTCAAAATGGAAAATTTGCCTTTGTTAATAACACAGCTGCTCAAATACTGGGGTATCATATTGATGAGTTATCTCAAATGTCAGTATTTGATATTGATGTGGATATTAGTGAAGAAAAACGAAAGGATTTATGGGACAATATACGCATAAATAAAAGTGTTTCAATTGAAAGCAGGCATCAGAAAAAAGACGGCACTATCATACCTGTTGAGATATCAATCAGGAAAATAAATTATGCAGGTGAATATTACCACGGATGTTTTGCAAAAGATATAACTGAACGAAAGAAAGCTGAAAAAGAAAAAGAAATTCTTAATGCCAAACTTAACCAAAGCAGTAAACTTGAGGCAATAGGCAGGATGGCCGGAGGGATTGCGCACGACTTTAATAATATGCTGAGTGTTATTCTCAGTTATTCGGAAATGGGTTTATTAAAATCTAATCGAGCAGATCAATTTCACGAGTACTTTGAGGAAATTGGCAAAGCAGCACACAAATCCGCAGAAATAACTGATCAGCTATTAAATTTTGCCAGAGAAAAACCGATATCGCCAAGAATATTAAATCTTAACGAATCAGTTAAAGACATGAAAAAAATGCTAAGCAAAGTTGTGGGTAAAAATATTGAGCTAAACTGTGAGTTAAGCAGCAATTTATGGCCCGTAAAAATAGATCCCTCCCAAGTGAGTCAAATATTAACTAATCTTTGCGTAAATGCACGGGATGCAATAAAAGACAAAGGGGAAATATATATTAAAACCTCAAATGTGACATTAGATAAACAGTATTATGTTTCTGCTGGAGATTGTTATCCGGGTGAATATGCAGTCCTTTCCGTCAGAGATAACGGTATGGGCATAAGCAAAGAAATACAGGAAAAGATTTTTGAACCGTTTTTTACAACGAAAAAAGAAGGCCACGGAACCGGAATAGGTTTGGCTACACTATACGGTATTGTTAAACAAAACGGCGGATTTATAGATGTCCAGAGCAAAATAGATGTTGGTACAACTTTTAAAGTTTATTTGCCAAAATATAAAGGAGAAAAAACTGCCGGTGATGAAGAAAGAACAAATATTTTAAAGGGCAATGGCGAAACAATATTATTAGTTGAAGACGAGCCTTCTCTCCTTGCTGCAAGTAATAAAATGCTCCAAAAATTAAACTATAATGTAATTTCCAGGCTTTCTGCTAATGAAGCTATGAAGATAGCTGATGAATATAAAGAAAAGGACAAACATATAGATTTATTAATTACTGACGTTGTAATGCCTGAAATGAATGGTAAAGAGCTTTTTCATCAAATGCAAAAGTTATATCCTGAAATAAAAACTTTATTTATTTCCGGCTACCCGGAAAGTCACATAACAGAAGAAGTAACCAAGTCAGATAACATATTTTTTCTTCAAAAACCTTTTAACATTAATTCAATAGGAAACAAGTTAAAAGAAATACTGTGATCAAAAAATCATCGAATAATAAAGAAAAAACGCTAAAATAATAAAAGCAGATAAGGATACCACCGTTCTTCTGACTTTAAGCATATTCAGTCTCATAACCTGCCCCATTAATCTATTTTTTATCAGAACATTGTATTTCTGAATATAGAAAAGAATAAAACTGATCCCTATCACATTTGAAAAAATCCCCATAATCAAAAATGGTACTTCATACTTTGTAAAAAATATAGAAATACCTGAAACTGCCATGAAGGGTATCAGGTTAGCAATATAATGGGTACAGCACAAAGCCATTGTGCCGGAAGAAACACCGCCAGTTGCTACTAAAGTCGAAGTTGGAGCTTTATTTTCTTTCAGGCTCTTTCTCATAAGAGTAAATAACCCTACCTGCAAGCCAAAACCTGCTGCTATAGGCAAATAAAAATACCATCTGAACGCAAATCTTTCTAATGCAGCATCCAATGAATTCAATAAAGCCAATAAAGTAAAAAACAAAAACAGAAGTATTAAAGAAGCTGTAAGACCTGCCCGTAAAGGTAAAGGTATCTTTTTGGCACCTTTGAATGAAGCCATTAAAGACTCCATTCAAAAATTCTTAAGCTATCATTAGTTTTTATAGTGAGTTTTAGCTTATTAATTGCCTTATCATAACCGGGAAAAATAATTTTGCCATACCTATGATGACCACCAGGAGCAGATCCATTCCATTTAATAGGCTTCATAACTTTTTTGTTATTTATGACAAGCTCCGATATTTGACTCATATCAAAATCCAATGATCCGGAATGCGTGTTTATAGCTATTTCAAAAACTATCTCCGAAGAAGAGAGATTAACAGGTTTAGCAACAATTGAAATACCGTCGATTTCGTTTACTATAGAATTCAAACTACCTGTTATATTCTTTGTATTTTCTTTAGCATGAGTATAGCTGTATAGTAACGAAATTAAAAAGAATACTAACAATACTCCGGAAAAGATTTTTTTAAATTTTTTCATAATTCAATCCTTTTTTATAGTTTAATGCTTGATTACCAAAAAACATGCCAACAATCAAAAACCTGCTATTTGTTTGTTATGATTAAATCTTTCTTGTGATAACTAACTGTCTAGATATAATTATTGTGCATATTTTACTCAGTGTTTAGAATATTATACAAATTATTTGGAATGATTAAACAAGATGATAATTAAAAAAGTTAAGGAAATTATGAATTAAAAGGGCTGTCTTTTACTTATAATAACAGCCCTTCTGCATTGATGATTTATTTTACAGCTTCTTTAAAAACTTTCCCTGCTGAAAACTTTGGAACTTTAGTAGCTGGAATTTTAATTTTTTCACCAGTTTGAGGGTTACGCCCTTCTCTGGCATTTCTCTGAGCTTGCTCAAAACTTCCAAAACCAACTAAAGTTACCTTGTCATCTTTTTTTACAGCATCAACAACCGTTTCCTGAAATGCATTTAACGCTTTCTCTGTGGCGGTTTTGCTAAGTCCGCTTTTTTCAGCCATTTTTGCCACTAGATCTGTTTTTGTCATGACTACCTCCAAGATATAATATCTTCTCTATAACATCCTCTGTACTGCTTTATCAAGCCTTAAATCAAGTACTCAAGGGATCTCCGACAACTGCTCCTTTTTTAGTTTTCGATTCTGAGACTTTTTTGTTAGTCTTACTTTTCTTTTCTTTTGAAGCGGGATTCTCTTTTTTGTTACCGCCAGAGCCGTATAGTTCTTGCTTAAGCTCATTATTATACTCAGTAACTTTTGTTACAAGTTCAGCGTACTTGTCTATTGAGTTGTTAAAAATTTTTGCGTCAAGCTTTCCACGTAAACGTAAACGTACTATTGAATTTAAAAGTGAATCTGTTCTTTTAGCTTCACTTATCATCTTTTTTACCGGAGGATTGTTTGGAAAAATAATATAACCTTTAATATTTTCTGCTAAAACATTCAATGAGTGTGTGTCCTGAGCCAAAGCCTCAAATACCTTTTTCACATCCGCTTTGGCAACTCCTGATAAACTTGCCAAATTATCAATATACTTTGCAGCCATTACTGCACCTCCTATATTTTTTAAACATTTAAACCATTAAATGGATTTATGTCGTCCGTTCCCTCTGCCCAATCATTGTTGTCATTAGATTTATTAACTTTTTCAGATTCCTCTGATTCTTGCAGAGTAGTTTTTTGTGGGACGTGCTTTTTTGATTTATTAGATGCACCCTCATCTGATTTACTGATTTCTTTAGCTTCTAACACAGCCAATTCCTCTTGCTCCCGTCCGTAAGACAGGTCTGCAAAAGCATCTAAAACAATGCCCCGAACTACTTTCCCTCTTGCAGACTGAGGAATTTTTTCAAGCAACTTTATTACAACGCTATCTTTTTTATTATTTTCATAGAGAGTGAAAGTAAATTGCCTGCGTCCTTTACTTTTGCTCATTCTCCACCTCTCCTGCCGCCTTCCGACCAAACTTTTCTCCGTACTTGTAAAAACCAAGAACATTAGCCATAGAGGGATTTTCAGGGATATAAAAGTTTGCTTGATCGGGGATTATCTCTTTGATAACTTCTGTGCCGCCGCCAATAAATACAACTCTGTTTACTTCTTTTAAAACCTCTGCCCAGTTTTCGTTTAAGATACCTACTAAATCCTGGCAATAAGCTATCTTAAACTCGCTTATCATTTCGCTAAGATCATATTCCTTGCCCTCATACAGCAACTTATTCGTCCCTACTATGCTTTCTATTCTTTTTATATCAGGGCTAATATTGAATCTTCTATTTATTTCGTTAGCTAAGTCTACATATAATTTCTGTATACCGTAATTTTTTGAAAGTGACTGACCGACATTAAATCCACCTTCCCGAAAATATGCCAAATCAAGGGTATAGTAACCTATATCAACAATAGCTGTGCCCTCTTCTTTTTTCATATACTCCAGTATTGCTCCTGCACCCTGTGGCAGAACAATTACTTTGTCTGTACTGTAAAGAAACTCCTCACCATTTACGCTAAATTTAAAATCGCTTATACTTTTTAACTGGGCTTTTCTTTCCTCGTTATATTGAGATAAGGGTAGACCGAGCACCATTGTGTCGATATTTTCGTTCAACTCATCCCTAAGTTTATATAAAGCGTATCCAAGTAAAGCCTTCCATTTACTGCTTCCATGAAAACTATCACCTATTAAAGATATCGGAGTTCCTTCACTTAAAGCTTTATCACCAACGTAATATTTCTGTCCGTCAACTTCTATTCGGTCAGACTTTTTCATGAAATCAAGATTGTTGCGTCTGTATCTGACAAGGTAAGAATTGAAATAATCTCTTTTTGTATCTGTAGCTATTTTTGTTCTGCCATAACCTACATCAACAGCTAAAACCATATTCTGCCTCCGTAATAGTATTAATGTGTTCCGTTTTACCAGCCCTTTCAGGTTGGTGTTAATGGAACTAATATGCCCTATTAATTGATAGGATTTTGTGGTTTCTCAGCCAGTTTGGTCAATTTAAGCTTCTCTTTCAGCTCGTATAATATGATTTATTGCATCTCTCACACTGCATCCGAGCTGATTTTGTACATTTTTGATCTTTTTCTTATCTTCAGCATCAGTTGTATAGAGATAATATGAATATCTATCCGTAATAAGCCTACCGATGCCAAGTCCGCCGGCACCGGAGATCATAACTTCTGAATATTTTCCTTTTACTGTGTCCACACTCTTTAGAAGCTCGAAAAAGTAATCATGTAAAGAAAGCTTTTTCTCTGACTTCGCCTGCTCTATTATTTCATTTTTCTGCCCAAGCATCATTTTCCATTCTGAGTTAGTAAAAATCGCTCTGGTGGTATCGTTCATAAAAAAATCCATTATAGACTGAGTTACTACAACAGCGGATGCCATATGCTTTCTGAAACGCCTGAAAGATTTTTCTATGAAAGCGGCTGACAGAGAATTTCTCATCAAATCCCATGCTTCCTCTATTACCATCATCTTTTTGCGATCGTATGACATAAAAATATCCTGAGATATTCTAAAAATCATCATCATAAGAAAGATACCCTTTAAATCCTCTTTCTGTTCAAGAGTATCCAGCTCAAGCACAACAAAATCTTTGTCATACTCAAATGTATCCTTGCCGTTTACCCATTTGGAATATCTGCCCTGTTTGGAGAAAGGAAACAATGCTGTTGCAATATCTCTTGCTTTTTTATCATCTTTGTTAGCGAGTATCTGTATAACATCGTCCCAACAGGTTTCATTTTGCTTTTCTCTGAATGCTTGTCTTATAGCCTGTTCAATATGGGCAGCAATCAGTTTTTTCGTCTCATCTTTTTCATCCTGAGATGCGTACAAACTCATACCGAGCATTGAGCCGACAAGGGGCACAAGCAACTCAAATTCATCGCTTGCTATGTTGCCATCCGTACCTATTTTTGCTTTAGTAAAAGGATTGATAACTATATCAAGTTCAGGATCAAACTCTATAAACTCGCCACCTATCTGCTCAGCCAATTTTTCATAGCTTCTACCCACATCAACAATAAAAACTTTCCCGCCTTCTGCCAGACAGGAACAAACCATTTCATTTGTCATAAATGATTTACCCTTACCGGACTCAGCAACTACTGATATGTTATAGTTACCGTCTGTATCATAAGGGTCAAAATTCATTAACTGCCCTCTTCTCGAAACAAATGTCAGATAAGGATTCTTCCCACCCTTCCAGTCAGATGATACAGGAGCCATATTAGCGGCATTATTAGAAAATAAGGGTTCAGCTCTCTTTAAGAATTTTTCGTAATATCCGTCATACTGCAGAGGTAGTGTTGATAAAAAAACAGGAAAGGCCGTCTCCGGGTTTTCAGGGATTATTGTAAAATTTTTTTGCAACCATAATGTCCTTATAAACTGCCCCAAATATTCAATATGATCATCATCATCACCCTGTACCCAAAGGCTTAACTGCATAGGTGTCTGTACTTTGCCTTCTTCATACAGCTCCATTCCCGTCTGAAAATTCTGATACCTTTTCCAAAGGGTAGGCATATATTTAGCAACCGGATTACCATCTGCTTGTTGTGTAGTCCAATGAGATTTTACTTGAAAACGCTCTTTAGCTTTCATAGAGTTCGGAAGTCTTAAGTTCAGAGTCACAGCAAAAGGTGTTGGTATCTGTTTCATATTGTCGGTAAATGAGCCGAATAACTCCCCGAATTCAAATAGATTCATTTCTGCAGGGAAATCTTTTACGGAGTATACCCGGTGAGGTTTGTCATTGATAGATATGTCTCCGTTATCCTGTACTTTTATTTTTGTACTTGGATAAACAACGTGTTCCCTCAACTCCTTAGAAGGATTATAGGTTATATTCTCTGGAACATCGATATTGAGTATTTCTCGCATAGTCTCAATAAACCTTTCCGGCGGGCAGGCTACAGGTCCGAAACCATTGGACTCTAACGTTCCTTTATAACTGCTCAACGCTTTCTTGGCACTCATAATTTCATTGTCTACATCAGTATTGCCTGATAAGGATTTAAAAGGGATTATCACCGAAAAATAAAGTCTGAAATCCCGAACTCTTAAGTCGAAAGAGTCAAAAAAACTTTTTTCTGTATGCTTTAGGTAAAAATCTTTTCTCTGGGCAAACAGCTCTCTTATTGCCTCATCGTCTATGTTTGTTTTGTTATTAGCTTTCCTATCGTAATACTCATCAACCTGTCTATTTATGTTGGGAGATGCATATAACATCAGAGATATATACCAATCATCGCTGTGTCTGGGGGCTGTAAAAAGGGACTCCAGAGCGTTTGATGCACTTGTTCCGGCATAAGGTATAGGGTTGCACTCAAACAGTATCCCCCAGCCACTTCTCAGAATATATATTCCATCCTCGTATCCATAGGGGGTAAGATAGTCGGCAATCCTGCCCCTCTGCATAATTGCTTCAATGTTCTTAACAGCAAGTCCCATATTTAATTGCCTCCGTTTAGAATGCTTACAGGATTTGCATTATTCCTTATACTTCTTGCATCATCTTCGGTTGTAAAAATCCAGTCCGAACGATCTTCAACAACATATATGAAGTGAGAAAATACAAGATCACCCATATCGTTTTCATACGGAGCAATCCATATTCTTGTAACCTTTTCCGGCTGTCTGATCGGAATACCTTCTTTAGCTTTAACAACACCTTTTAAGAATTCTCCGCCCTTCAATGGTGATTGCACTTCTTTCATGTTGTTGTTATGTGATTGTTTAACCAATTTTTCATATCTTTTTTCCGCATCTCTTTTGCACATTCTATATGCAGTTTTATCCTCAAGAAATTTCTCTACTCCGCACTGCTTTTCTATATATTCTTCCTTATCAGGCATGTTCTTATATGCACGATCCTCTTTAAAACCTTGTATATCCTGTCTGTTGCTGTATACATCCTGCACACTCGCACAAACTCCGTTATCAGGATTCGGGCAACTGAACTCTGATGCCCCAGCGGGATTAAGTGCCTTAGCACAGCCACTGAATGTTAAAGCTGAGATCAGCAATATGATAAAAACCTTTATATTCCGGAATTGGGAACTAAAACAAATTTTCATTAAAATACCTCCTTTGCTGTTGGGCTCCTTTCAATTTTTCAGTGGTGTTTTTTCTATATCTTTATTCATTAATACAAATTCTTTTCCGTCTTTTAGTACCATAGTGACATTTCTTCCTGCTCCCACTTCTATTACAGGAAACATGGATTCAGCCATTTTCATATAAAACTCTGCCAATTTGCTCATGGCATTACCCACTCCTTCAAGACCTGCCGCTTGGAAGGCTTTATCTGGATCAATAGATTTTGTAGAGCCTTCAGGAGTTACCGATATATCACTCGCCGCTTGAGTGAAAGCATTAGCAACACCTTCTGCAAAACCTGCGACAAGAGCTTTTGCAAGGATAGTGCCCTGCTTTGATACAAGCCTGCCTCTTAGTCCTACCTTGCCGTCTTCACCCATGATCCAGCCCTGAATATTTGTATCTACAACCTTTTTCTCATAACCTTCCTCAATGCAGGAAAGTTTTACCATGCGTATATATGCACGCTCGCTTGATAAGTCGCCTCTTGCTGAGCCAATGCCTATACAATCAATCATGTTGGACCTGTAACGGTTAGGCAAAATTGTGTTTTCGTTAAGATTTATCAAAACAGGCTGAGGCTGTTGCTCGCCTACCTGCATTGTAGGTGCATCCACACCTGTTAGAAGCACTCCTCTAACGAAAGAGCCGCTCGGTATATAGAAACTCTCCTGCGAGGCATTATCTTTTGTTAGAGAAGCTTTGTCTGCTTCATAGACATATATGCTTTTTTCTTCTTCTCCTGTTGTACTTTCTGGATTTGTAACAGGTTGTTTCATGTAATTACTGTTCTTGTTATAATATTGCTTGTATCCTTCCTGTTCTTTATTGTTTTCATAGGGTTTAGGTGGCGGAGGAAGAATATCCATATTTACAGTTTTAGCTTCTTCCTCTGTACTTTTATTATCTTTTGATAATTTATTTTCAGCATCTTTGTTTTCCTCTGTTGTTGTCTTTTCTGTTGTTGTTTTCTCTATAATTTGTTTCTCCTGATTTATTTTCTGTTTAAGCATTTCCGTAATTTCCTGCTTTGTGATTTCGTTCTCTTTCTTTTCTTTTTTGAGCTGTTGAACAAGTGAGTTTATCTGGGTGCGTAGCTCTTTATTCTGTTGTTTGAGCTCGCTAAAATCAGCCTCTATCCTTGACTTCCAGTCAACTTGTTTTTCTGATTTGCTGAGTAAGCCTTCTCTTTCAATCTTTTTACCTGCATGTAGCTTTTGCTGTTTCTGCACAAAAGACCAGTATGAAAAGACAAGTATGCCGATTATAAATAAAAGCAGTACACCAAATGCCATAAAACGTTTCTTTTTGATAATATCGTCATCTGTCTGTATTCCGTCTTTGTTAAATACGTTTTTCAGCTTATCCAGCATCTTAGCCCTCCACCGTAACTGGATATACTATGTAAGCTTTAGTAGTCCCGTTATCGGACAATTCATGTTTATCTAAAGAGATTGCTCTCATCCCTTGTGTGTAAAAATCACGTTCTTTTAAATATAGAGAATCCCCGGAGATGTTTGTCACTTGCCATATCTCAAGCTTGTATCTGTAACCTTTAAGTTCTTTCAATTTTTGCAGATAAAGCTGATCTGTACTGAAATAAATATTCTCATCTGAAAAATCTTTCTTAAAGTAACCGTCAATATTCCCGCTGTTTTTAGCAGATATAATCATATTTCGGATGACAACTTCATACGGAAGCGATTTCTCAGCTCTTCTAATCTTTTCATTCTTTTTTGTAGGATCAATTATTTCTACTGTTTGAGCTGGAATACTCTGAGGAATGAGGATTATATTAATTACGCTGTGTTCTTCATCATTTAGTATAATAAAAAGCTCTGCCGGCTCATTTTTGTTAAGTCTTACAAATAGGCTTTTGTTCTCAATATTGAGAGTCATTTTTTTAGACGTTTTTACCTCTTTGATTTGATAGGGCAGTTTAATATGATTTATTTCCTGCAAAGATACCTCAATGAATCGGTTCTCCCCGAAAAGCTCTCTAATATCTTTGACTACTTCAGCTTTAAGATTTGTTGTTACTGTCAAACAAAATAAAAAAAGCAGAAAAACCGGTAACATTATACGCTTCATCTTTTATCAACCTCCTTGCTTAAATATGTCAGATACATATGGCCGTTTATAACAGCCATTCTTATGGTGTACTTAACGTCATATTCATTTATGTTTGTCCCCACTTCTCTGAAAGCTTCGCCAGGAATAATCATTTGAGCATAATTTCCTTTAATCTGAAGTTTCATATCTTCCCATTCAGGATAAAAAGCCTGCCTAACCCTGTTTTCTTTCACATGCTTTTCAAGTTCCACTAATTCGGGCTTGATATCTTTTATATTCTCCGGGTGTGTCATGCTAAGAAGGATGTATGTATTATCATCTATATTCTCAGACGAGTAATTCCCGACTGTCGCTACTATATACTTGCCCCACATCTCAAAAAGACTTCTGCTAACCTCGTTCGATGAATAAACTATGGACTCGGTAAGTCTCGTAGGCGGAAGCTGGATAACTACTTTTTGGTGAGTGAAAGAATAGGCAGTCAAAATCATCAAAAACACATTTAATACCGCCAATATTATAGTGAAATGTGAATACTTTTTGGCTTTATTTTCTACGTTTTTCCATTTTTCTACAAATGCCATTAATTCCCCCTAATCAGTGAATTCTCTTACATGGTATGGTGGAATATTGTTTGGCGTCATTACGCCTATCTTATATAAAAAGTGCATAATAAAGCCTTTGTGTTTTGTTTTTTTAAGACGGCGGTAGTACATGACTAAAATAAAAGCTAAACCTACCGTTATAATTGCATGCCTTATAATCAATCCGATGAACATGCTTGCAACTAAGATGCCAAATTCATCAATTTCCCAAAAAAGAACGACCGGTAATTGATCTAAATCTTTAGGTATTTGGTAATTTCTATTGTCTTGCATAACTGCCTCCTTGACAAATGCGGAGCGGAAAACTGCTAATCGGCTTCTAACCGATGCTAAATGACAGAGGGGCGGGAGCAACCCCTCTGTCATTTTAGCTTGTTCCAAAAGCTGCTTGTCCAAGATCAAAGAAACTTGTTGCTATACCGCCAAGACCACCGATTACAAAAGCAAGTACGATTCCCCAGCCGAGTGCAGACAAACTTTTTGTTGCAATGGAAATACCTGCAGCAATAATAAAAGTTACCAGTGCCATCAAAAGACCGAGATTACCGGAGATCCAATCTCCAAGAGTATTGTAAGTCTGTTCGAAGGGATCGGCTGCCATTGCGTTTGTGGAAACTGCAATTACTGCTACACATACAAACAATCCTAATTTCAAAATTTCAGGATTGTGCATGGTACTAAGGTACTGCATCTTAAATTTCTTAATTCTCATTTCTAAAACCTCCTCTATGTTTTTTCCACTCCGGAAATTTAATAACTATCAATAACCCACAAAAGGTTATTGCTCCCGCCAACGCTATGAATAGTTCACTCACTCTTTACCTCACGCACTGCGTCTTCCACTGCTTTTTTTGTTAATATTTCAACTTCAGCACGTCTTGAAAGTCCCTCTGTCCGCTTGAAACAACAGTCCCCCTTGCCTTCAACGGTTGTGTCAAAGCCTTTAGTCTTGAAATAACCGGCAACTGTCATCGCTCTTTTAAGTGCAAGCATGTTGTTGTATTCTTTCGAACCTACACAGTCCGTATATCCGGTTATTTTTAAGGTCGGTTTATTTTTATCCTTATACTTTAGAACAATTCCTTTGAGCTTTTCATAACCTTCAGGAGATATGTTATACTCATCGAAAGCGAAATAGACGGTTGCCAGTAAATTTTTCTGTTCATCAGCCAAAGTTTTATTATCCGCTTTCACAGCTTCGTTTTTAGACAAATCTTTATCTGTACCATGTTTCTTAGCTTTCTCTGTTCCCCTTTTTTGAGGAGTCACCTCTGCTTTCATCAAAGCAAAAGGGTTCTGTATGTCACTGCCTTGACTTTCCACTCTCTCTGCGATTACGTATTGATTGCTTTTTAAGAAGGTTGTGCCTTTATATATATAATCATCTACCTGCTTATGAATTATCGCAGCATCCATAAAACTCTCCTTATCCGATGAATTTGTTGCATATATACAGTAGGGCTAAAAAAGAGTAGTGATTGTGGTTTCTCAAACTTTCTCGAAAATCATTGTTTGAGATACCACATCCATTTTTTCAAAATTTTCCTATTCTGAATTGTGCTATAGGTGAGGGAAAAATACTGATAAGTGAGGATTTTTATGATAAAGTGTCCTTCATGCGGAGAAGAAATGCTCGCAACTAAAGAAAAACATGAAAAAGGAAAAGTCACACTTATGCTTAAATGCGAAAAATGCTGGTTTATTAAATATATTGAATTAAAAACGACCGATCATTTTTTCTTAGAAAACAAATTAAGATTAATAAAGAAACCAAATTAGACAGCTTCTTTGTATTTGTTTTTTCTTTTACAAGATTTGCATACTCTCTCATATCTCTCAGCTATAATTTCTTTGAGACAGATGTTGCATTTTCTTACTTCTAACTGGGCGGAATTAATCAGGATTTTAAAGACATCGTTGGGCTTAAACTCTGTAAAATATTTAAAGTAAAGGCTGATAAAATCTTCAAGTGTAGGTGCTAAATTGTATTTTTTTATAATTTTTAAGCATAAGATTTTTTCTTTTCTCCCCATCAACCTCTTATCAGAAGTATAATCTTCGGGGCATACGTATTTACCTACTTTTATGAGTCTTTTTCTTAAGCTGGAATGATCTGGTGTAAAACCCTCATTTGCTTCTTCAAACAATTTAGCACAGTTTCTCAGGCTAAGGCCGGATTTCAGCAGCATAACACAGTCTTCAAAAAACTGAGTTTCTATATCAGGCTCTGGTGAATAACCGAATTTATCTTTTAGCGATTCGTAAATATAGTTAACATCGTATCTTCCTGCAAATTTACTCAAAACTGATGTTATTGAATGTCCCCTTTTAAGGAGTTTATGAGCAATAGTGACATCCTTAATACTTGGCTTGCGTTTGCCTAAATTTATTTTTACACAGACTTTTTTACTGTACTGATAATTTTTCCTTAAATACTGCACTCTACAGTTTGACAGTTCTGAGATATACTCAGGATTTAACCCCATATCGATAAGCCTTTTTATATCATCACAGTATTTATACATTTTTACTCCAGAAAATTTAAAACTTGCTCTTTATACATTTCTTCTACTTTTTCCGCATCTTTAGAGTTTTCTATAAATTCCTGCAAATCTTCCTTATCAATTAATCGAAATAAAGGAGCTGCAGGAGGATAATAATTATCAAACAGATTGCACTCCACTTCTTTATAATCAGCCATTTTCAATTCTTTTAATGACATATTGTACTGTTTGCACTTTTTTACAAGATCAAGTATCGATGCATTTATTTTGGCAATGTCCAGGGCAATATCTTTTAAGCCGGCGTCACTTTCTGACAGGGGTGAATTACCTCTTACAGTTAATCTTGCCATTTCGTTTTTCAGATCATAATATTTCTTTTCTGCCTTTTTTGCTTTTTTAGATAATGCATCTTTTTCCTCGTATAACCTTTTGAGTTCGTCTTTCACATCTTCTGCAGCTACATCTTTCAGTTGTTCATAAATAAAATATTGTATCTCTGGTGAAGCACTGGCAATACTGCCTGCTTTCTTGATGCTTACATTACCCTTATCGATTATTGGTTTTAATTCCGGAATCATTTTTTCCTCGATACTGATAAGAGAGGCTGTATTATTTTGCCCATACTCAGACACCCTGCTTATCTTTTTTACTTTCTCTTTTTTATTTTTACCGGAAGTTTTTTTATAGAGCATATATAAAGCTTTCGCCTTTTGGGATGTAGTTAATTGCCTTCTGCGGATATTGGCGTCCACCATGCAAAGATATTCTTCTTCTTTATTTCTAAACTTTTTTACAATGCATGGCAGTTCTTTTAAGCCAAGTTCTTTTGCAGCTCTGAACCGCTGGTTGCCGGAAATTATTGTATATTTATTTTTTCCGGTTTCTTTCACAGTTAATGGATCGATGATTCCCAGTTCTGCGATACTATCTTTCAACTCTTCAAATTCTACCCCTATTATATCATCAAAATAGTCTTTGTTTTCTTTGTGCTCCGACAGCTTTTCAATTTCTATCAATTGCACTATAAAACCTCCTTTTTGATGTGTTTCACTTGTTTACCTGCCTTTGAGGCTGGTGCTTTATGCTTAACATTTGGCATACTTTTATACCATTTCACAAAATGTGAAGTGGCATACTTTTATGCCATTTCTATATTATAATTTTGCTCAAGCAATCTTTTTTGACTGAATTATTAACTTTTTCACCTCTGGGTAAGGTATATATACCATCCCATGTTTTTTATGATATTTCAGACGCCCAGCATTTATCAGATTGTAAAGATATTTTTTGCTATAGCCCGTGTGTTCCGTAACCCTTTCTATATTCCAGGCTCTCTCTTCTCCTATTTTATCCCAATCTGTACTATTGAGATATTCGCAAATAACATTATAAAGATTTCTGTCCAAATCGCTCATATGCCAGCCCTCCTAATTTATTGGTCTTCAAAAAAATCATCTATAATTACATTATCCGACGTATTTGTCCGATCTATTGTGGCATTTATAATCTTTTTTCCCCGGATTGATATTCTCACTTTCTTTCTCCAGTAATTACAAGCTTCAACCTTTCAGATCTCCTATAAGTCCTATCAACGTCTAAAATCATTTCACCGGAATCTATTTCTTCTTTAAGCCCTATTTTTTCTATATCAGGTACAGCTTCACTATGGTTAACGCAGATACAGTTACAGGCGTAATTAACGTAAATATCTTCCTTTTCGATGTATCTTTCATAACTTACTTTGCCGGTTCCATTGCAGTATTTGCATGATAAATCTGCTGTGTGCTTAATACGCTCACGCCTATTTTCTTTTACTTTTATATGCTGGTATCTATCTGGCAAAAAATCTTCAAAATAACGGTTGTCTTTTCTTTGGCCATAAAAATTTGAAGGGTCTTTAATATAGCGATGTTCATGAATATGCTTAGTTGTCCTGTATTCTGAATAGTTCTTTGCGGCAGCTTTCAGCTCTTGCTCAGAATATTCGTTTAGAAGTTTTGATATATTTTGTATTGCTCGCTCTTTATTCCTGCGTTTATCACTTTCCTTGTTATAGTTTGCATATTGCTCATAGATCTTCTCAGCGGTTGCTTTTAAATCATCCTCAGGTGCAAAATCTTTTTTTGCACCGCCTGTAGTATTCTCTGTATTTGTAGTCTCCGTAATAATAGTCTCTGTATATGTATTTCCTTTTAGGGAAATACCCTCTTTACTTTTAGGGAAACACCCTCTTTCCTTTTTTGTAACTACCTCTTTACTTTTAGGGAAATAGGTATTTACCTGAGCCGATTTTTCGGGAAAGACCTGTTTACTTTCAGGGAAAGAGGTGCTTTCTTTTAAGTTAATAGTAATCTCTTCAATTCTTTTGGGATTAATATCAATATACATTACGTTAGTTATGATAGATTTGTTCTCAAGTTCTATGTTTTTGAAAACCCTTTTTATTAAACCCAAGTTTTCTAACTGAATCAAAGCTGTTCGGATTTGTTTTTTTGAAAATCCAAATTGAATTTCAAAAGACTTGTATGAACGTTGCAGCATATCATCTTTAAATTTCTTCTTGTACCCAGTAAACTTGCCAGTAGTTTCTTCTTTTACCGCTGTTCCACGATACCAGTACAATATTTCTGCAAGTATTATGATTGCGTTTATATCCGGCTTGCCGTTTGGTCTGGTTATTTGTGAATACCAATTGTGAGGTATTATGTTGCCATCAAGGTTTAGTTTAGTTATTTCCAAAACCTTATCTGTTGCATCTAAAGTTACTTCGGACATTCATTTCTCCAAAATTTTTGTTTTCCGTCACTTTTACATCCAGATAAGCGTCAATTTTTTCGAGTACAATTTTTTAAACTATTCAGTGATTAGTATTTCTATCTTTATGCTGTTATAGCAAATGTGGTTTTTTAAGCTTCTGATAAAAGTTAATTCACGTAAACATTTATTCTGTTATCGGTGCAAAACAGTGAGACTCATAAAGCATTGTTAAACAAGAGCTCTGTCACCCCTGTGACATCTCAATGTCACACCTCTGACATTTGATCTGAACTATCTTTTTAAAATCACATTATTCTTATCGGGTCGATTATTTACCTAATAGAATGTGTTCCATTAATATACAAATATATTGTTTTCAATATATAATTTCAACCATTTTTGTGAATTATAATTAACAAATTGGCTAAATTATTAATCTACACTAATCTTATATAGTTTATTATTAACAAGTTACCTATTCACATACTCATGTGCTCATTATTGCTTGTTTATTTTAATATAATAAGTATTATAAGATAAAAATACCCAAATAATATGTTATAGTGTATAGAGGATTGTTATATGTCTGATATCAAGACCAATGAGTACAAATCAATTATTGGAAGTAATCTTAGGTTCTGGAGGAATATTCGAGGTTTGAAACAAGAGTATATCGGGAAAAAAATAGGTTTAAACAGATCGTACATATCAAAAATTGAAAATGGTGAAGCTAACCCCTCTTTGGAATATTTAAGCAAAATTGCTCAGTTATTAAATGTCGATATTGAAGATATTGTCGCACCACAGCCACACAGAGAGTTAGTTTTAGAAGTTTTTGAAGATAAATCCATTGATCCACCTGTAACAGATGATGAGCTCAAAGATTTGCTCTCCTTAAGGTTTAGAAGCAAAGAGCCAAATCTAAACTTTTTTTATTTTATGTTAGAGTTACTTAGAGGTGGCAAGACCTTTTTTAGTGAAAAAGAAGGTAGTAAACGGTAAAAAAAAGAAAGTGAGCAATGAACTTCCCACGACTAAAGTCGTTGGCTTCTAACTTCACAGTTATAATTTCCTACTTCAATAATATCCTACATATATATACCATTTGACAATATATTGTAATATAGTATATTTAATTAAAAGAAAGGGGGTAGCCATGAATATACATGAACTCTCTAAAAATGTTAAACAACTGAGGAATGCCAAACGGTTGAGTCAGCAGGATTTAGCTGAGATAGCCGGTATTTCTTTACCGGCGATCAAAAACCTTGAAAATAAAAAAAGTGAGCCAAGAGTAGCTACTTTACAGGCAATAGCCAAGGCTCTTGGAGTAAAACTTCACGAGCTTTTCCAGCCTGCGAGGGAGCTAACTACTGTCAGATTTCGTTCAGCAAAACGTATGCAAAATCGTGAAAATATTCTTTCCTATATTGCAAGGCGAATTGACGACTTCAATTACTTGGAAAAAACTTTAAGTAAAAAGAAACAGTTTTCACTTAACTCCATAAGAAATGAATATTCACAAATCTCTCCTGTTGAAGCTGCACAACTTTGCAGAAAGAAACTGGGACTTAAAGATACTGAACCAATCCATGATATCTGCGGCTTACTGGAGGATGCAGGCGTAAAAGTCTTCCCTATTCCATTGTCATCAGATAGTTTTTTTGGTCTCTCGATTGGTGAGGATGATGGTGGTCCTGCTGTCGTGGTTAACGTATGGGATAGGATTTCTGTAGAAAGATGGATTTTTAGTGCCGCGCATGAAGTTGGTCACCTTATACTGCATCCTGATGCATATGACGTTAATTTGGTAAAAGATGATGAGAAAGAGGAAAAAGAAGCCAATATGTTTGCCAGCCATTTTCTTATGCCGGATAAAGGGTTTTTGAAAGAATGGAAAGAGGCTTTAGGTTTACACTTTGTGGACCGGGTTTTAAAAATCAAGCGTATTTTTCGTGTTAGTTATAAAGCTATTCTTTCAAGACTTATAGAGCATGGAAAAGCTGATAATTCTATATGGAAAAAATTTAATTTTGCTTTTCAGAAACGTTATAACCGCAAACTCCCTTTTAAAGAAGAACCGGAAAGTATATCAGGTGCCGAACCCTTTGGTATGCAACGATTTGACTTTTATGAGGATCGTTTCAGCCGCCTTGTGAGAGAGGCTGTGGAAAATGACAAAATATCTCTCAGCAGGGGAGCTGAAATGCTTGAAGTCAGTATTGAAGAAATGCAGGAAATTTTGAAAGACTAAGGAGTAAGGAGGTGGTGTAGAAAATCAATATTTCTTTCTTGCTAAATGCTACGAATTTTACCCTTTTTAATCTATTTTAATCCTTAAATACTTTATAGGAGGTTAGTTTTATGAAAAGAGTTTTTTTGGTGGCGGTTGCTTTGCTTTTTGTGGGTTGTGCCTACACTTCAGGAACTCATTTGGCAGTCTTAAGTGGTGAGACAAAGAAGAATCACCAGATTGATAACACCACAATTAGGGGAAAAGTAGCGTCACTGAATAGCATTAGATATTTGTATGCTGAACACCCCATACACATTTACAATGTAGATGAAAGAACCTTTCTTGTTCCGGTTGGCGGGCATTTAGTTGACAAGCTTAACTCTAAATTGCTGCAAATATGCGAAGATTTGAACGGTTCTGCTATTGAAGAAACTGTTGTTATTGATTCCTTTACAAATCAAAAGTCTATCAAAGAATCAAAAGCTAACGCTAAATCTAATTATTTCAGATGTATCAATGAAGTTAATAATTTTACTGTTGCACAGAGTTTCTCTTTGATGCGTAGGCTTGACCCAAATGGTGAGTATTACCCATTAGGTTTCACTGTTATCATAACTGAAAAACCCGAAAAACCTCAAATGTCTTATATGCAGTATAATACATTTGTTTCTGGCAAAGAAGATATTACCTTGACAGAGCTGTTAGACAGTAAATTTAGCATGATGACTGCATTGGGTAATGGAATTGCTTTATCACATGATAAGATTGGCTTAGGTGGTTTGAAAAAACTTGATGATGGCTCATATGAACAAACATTTACATATGACCCTGACCGTTCAGTTGTAGACCCTGTTCGTGATTATGGAATTATTTCGGATTTAAACGCTTTCTGTTCATACCATGACGGTTATTTGAAGCCTATTACAAATAGCAGAGTAAATATGTTTGCAGAGTTTGGAAAGAAAATTTCAAACACTGTAAATTATCAGTGCAACTCTCCAGACACACCTTTTTATTTTAAATTCAAGTACACAAAACTCGCATACGAAAGACCATATAAAATTGTAATCAGAAGAGGAACTTTGACTAATGTTAAGCAAAAAAATGCAGACAAAACTAACATGGGCCATGATATGCAAAACTCACTGTCTGAACAAGGGCTAAAAGCAATGCTTAAAGAAAAGCTCGCCAAGAAAATGGACTCTTCTGTAAATACTAATATTAACGGAAGTTCATCACAGCTTGTTACTACTGTAAATTTCAGGACTCCACATGCTGTTATGGACAATCCGAATTATGTGCTTGATATATACTGGATAAGGCAAAATGGCAATTGTGAGAATATCTCTATTGTAAAAACATACAAATATAGTAACGATACTGCAGAGATAAAAAATTACCTAAAATGTAACGGACGAGTAAAAAGATTACAGAATACTAACTTGCCGGTTCTATTGCCTGATAACTTAAGAAATAAACAAGACTCTTTCATGAAACAAGTTCAGGATACAGGAAGTTTAGTGTATGTTGATTCTTATTCTGGAATTACTGTCATAGGCAGGAAAGCCGATAATTATTGTAAATCTTATTTGTTCTATATGAAAAATAATCAACTGCTCAAGGCTGTTCAGGGCGGTTGTTAATTACCCGTGGGACACACGGGGGCTCGCTTGGTGCCGCAAGGCAGAACTCCCGGGTACGGGAGTGCCCCCAAGAATCCCACGGCTTTAGCCGTGTGGAGTGTCAAATTATTCGTCACCCGACAATAAACCGGGTGACGGTTTGTTTTTTCATCACTTGGTTTTGCTTGCCAACAAACCGGTAATCTTATTTATATATTTTCTTTTATATTTTTCAGTATGTGAGTGATAACGCCCGATTGCTTCCCAATTGTATCCGTGACGGCTGATCTCATAAGCCAAAATCCAACTTCCCAGATGTACGTTGAAACAGGGGTCGAGTCCGTAAGAATAATCGTAATTAAACCTGTCAAACCACCATTTATTAATCTGCATAATCCCTACATCAAAGCTCTCTGACTTATTTTTGTTAATGATTTTAAGAGCTTTCTCAGGGCTTTCAGGATAGTAACTTTTACCGGATACATTTATTGCGAAAGGATTACCGTTACTCTCAGTCTCTATTATCGCCCTGATTATTTCAGGAGCTATGTTATATTTGTAAGCCGCATCGGATATGCAGGAATCAATTTTACTACTTAAAGAAGGCTCTGACTTCCTTGCTTCCGCATGGGCTATGTTTGCAAAAAGCAGAAGAAATACCAATACAATTAATCTCATCGCCCTACCCCAAAATATAAGAAGGTTGCAGACAATATGGCAACAAGTGCATATTCTGCAGCTGAACCTACTAAGAACAAGTGAAAACCTATTGATTGTTTGAAAGGATTGAGAAAAGGCACTCCGCTTTTTGTGAAGCTGTCAAAAGCGATATGGAGCAAACTGCCGAATGAAAGATACCAGATGATCTCAGATGTGTTTATTTGGAAAATAACAGGAAATACCTGACTATAGCACAGAAACAAGATTACAGCCCACAATAGCCACCAATGCGTAATTGTCCGATGTACTCTGAGAAATGTCCACTCGTTATTTCCGGCTATTATCCTGTCCAGCAAATCAGGTAATATTCCACCGAGTACCGTTAAGGCTATACCGGCTATATCAAAACCGAGAAATACTGAAAGTGAACCGTTAATTGCTTTGTGGGAACCCATCTTCATGAGTGGAAGTATAGGAAGTAAGACGACCCATTTTTGTGGTATTAGGGTATAGAGACTTTTGAATAATTGGTATATTGTCACCCTGAACTTGTTTAATGTGTTCCACTAGCATCGATCAAAGACCGATTAGCAGCTATGTAAATAGCTAAATTGAATGTTTTACAACATATTTACCAGCCTGAAAGCCTGGTGATAGACGAAGTCAATCAATTTGTGTATACAACATATTTACCAACCTATTAGGTTGGTGCTACAGGGTCTCATAACTTATTGATGATACGAGATGCTGAAATAAATGATTGCCTATGGCAAATTTACCCTCCATGGGCGGATGTTACAGCATGACAAATAGAGTTATTCAAAAGTCTCGTTTATGTATATAAAATGTGGAGAATCGGGTTCGATCCCTCCCACCTCCCTATATTCCATCTTTTTTCCCATATTATTAATTATATATCTTTCAAAAAAGTCTGAAATCTTTCTTGAAATGGTAAAACAGTATGCTAAAATAAGATAAATAACCCGGAGGGTACTGCCTATGCCAAGCGGATGGAATCATCAGCTGTTTAATATGTCACTCGTGGCAAAATCAATCCGTGATATCCCTAATAAAATATCAAAAACGGACAAACATTCAATCAACAGTGTAAAACGCAGTATAAGGGAACATTTCAGAGGAATAAAAGAACTATCCGAAATAAAGGCCAAAGCTGAGGAATTATACAGCAGATCCGTAATCACCCGTGAGGAGATGCAGTTTATAATAGATAATCCCGAACTGATTGGTGAAGGCGGTTCTGAAATAATACCCTACCTCGGGTTTGCAGTGAAACCGGTGAAAAATATTTCAGCATCCGGTGGTTCCGGCCGTGATCCGCCTGATATTTCAGGTACAGCCTGCAATTCCGTTAAGAATACAGAAAAAACACTCACCAGAAGACATATCCTCAAAACAGCTGCTGCTGCGGGCATATTTGCAGTCCTTTCACCCTTATTATCCAATGCCGCTTCTCTGGGAGATGCTTTAAGTAAAAACCAAAAAGGAGTTTATCCTACAACATTAGATTATAACTTTGTAACACCAGATGGAACACCTAAATTTGGTTATTCTGAATGGGACAGAAACAGAATGAAAGATCAGAATCTACCTCCGGGCATATGGGAAATGCTCAACAGAGAAGGAAACAAATATATAATAAAAGCATTCAAAAAACACCAAAGTTACGATGCTGATTTAAGACAAATAAATGGATTAGAACATCTTGCTTCTGATGTCCAAATGAGAGAACCTGGGTTTTGGCTAACTTTTGGACTAATAAATAAAAAAACTGGTGGTGCAGATATGCACTATAATTTAAACGACCTACAAAAAGATGAGAGATTTGACGAGCTAAGCCCATCAGTATATTATTTTGCAAGAGGTATGGAAGACTTTGGTACATATTGGATAAAAAATAAGAGAGGTAAAACAAAAGGAGCTACTTTTAAACAATGTAAAGAGATGGAATTACACTTTTTAAAAGGATTATTCACATCTTTCAAATATGAAGACAAAATAACTGATTACGATAAATTAGGATATTATGAAAAAAGAGTAAAACAGAAAGAGATAGGCGAGAAACTCGCAAAAGAATACCAGTCAAAAGATATCAACGGCCGAGAGGCCATGATCAAAAACATTATACTCCCCAAAATCAACCAACTCGGAAATTCCGGCGACGACTATATGAGAAAACTTTGGGCAAGTTGGAACATAACTATGAACGTAATAAATTACGACTACACTTATGGTTATAACAATGGCAATACAGAAAAAAAAGAATATGGAGGAGATAATTCAGATTTAATGTGGAATAAATTAGAGGAAATAATAACACCTAAAAATGGAGACTATATCTTACCACAAATAAGAGGGCCGCCAAGATACTATAATAAAAGATATTATTTTTAAAATAATTCTTTAGCACTTTTCTTCTTAATAGGCTTTCTTGATACACTTCCCGGAAGCGGGGCTTCAGCCCCGCCCGGAAACAATGTCTGTTTGAAAATCAAAACCCGCCTTATGAGTTCAAGGTTCGACGCTGTATTCCCACTCAACCAATACACAAATACACAAATACACCAATAAACTAATCAACTTGCGATATAAATGAAAACCGGTCAGCGGTATCGTTATAAAAATTACGGCTGTTCACCCTGTTAAATCCCAGTTTAAATTCCGGCATCTCCCTGCCCTTTAAAAAATCCCTGTGCATAAGAAGTGTCGGCTTGACAGCACCGTTTTCCACCTGCACAAAGCGTCTGTGGGAAGAACTCAGATTTACAGATGGTACATTCAGCTTGCACGCAAAATATATCAATTCCATTATTTCATCATTGGATACAAGGGGCGCACCCTTTTCCTGAATAAAATACTTCTGCAGACTATCCGCTAAATAGCCGTCCATGCCGCCCGGTCTGAATTCCATCAAAAATTTATCATATGTATCCACCGCATCCATTGCAAATGCACCAAGCATCCCGTCAAAACCGTATTTACTGCATATATACATCATGGCAAGATCATCGGATACTCCCTCGCCATCCCTCAGTCTGAAAAACGCCTGGTCATATTTCGGGTATTTGTATAATCTGCTTTCTTTTTTTATAACACCCAACTCAATAAGATATCGTATGTTTGCGGATGTAAACTCACCTCTGCCCGTATCCCCGAGATTAATGTCCTTGAATTGCCGCCTGTTTACCACATAAATACTGCCGCCACCTATATTGAGATCATTACCGCCGAAATCCTTTTTATACCGACCTATGGTCTTTCTCCGGTATCCGTAGCTGTCCATATAGCCTGCCAGAACCATACCTTTTAAAAAGGGGAGTGTTTCTGCGGATTTGCCTTCAAGAAATTTTACGCCAAACAATCCCCCTGTATCCGTATACAGAGGGATATTATCCTGATCTATATATGCAAAAATATGATTGGTTAATTTTTCGATTTCACGATTCCGGAATCTGCGGACATCCAGATTGTTAAGATGAGGGTACATCCTTTCAAGAACAGTGCAGACCTTGTCAAAAGTGGCATCCTTAAATTTTAAAGGTATCCCGTCATCATCGATAAACCAGCCGTGACCGTTTAATGCCCTGCCCAGAACAGATTGGACAAGGACATTCTCAAGATGCTGACTGCCTAATAAAAATTTCCGGGACAGCAGATATTCAAAATCGAATTCCACGCACTTATTAAAAAGATTTTTATTATTCTCTGTGGATACAGTCTTAAAAATATCCTGCTTCTCAGGATAGGCACCGTCAAACTTGTCATTATCCCTGCCTTTATAGCTGTCCATCAGTATGGATACTTTATTCAGGGATGTATCTGTTCTCTTTTTCTTGTTACGTTTTTCCCGCATTAATACGTACCTTAATTTTGATTGATGAATTTGTACAATAAGCAGGTGAATTTATCAATACAATACCTCCGGAAGATTCTGGTGGATATTATTTATCCTCTTATTCAGCAAAAATTACCTCTAATTTTTGAGTTTTAGACAAAAAGGTAGGTCAGTATACTCAAAAGGACTATCTTGCATCACAAAGGAAATGAGAAGTAAATATGTTTATTATCAGATATATATATCTGTCTCAATAAATCCGATACATATGCTCAACATATAGATGCTTATCATTTGCATACAACCGTTTCATTAAATCCAACAAATTAAGTTCAACACATTAATTTGACTTTATAACTCATCAGAATATGACCGGAAAATCATAAAAAATTATAGCAGAATATAAAAATATATAGGCAGTTATCTACAAGTGGTGAAAGACATATTTAAACAAAACGCCTGTTTGCCACTGGATATTTCATTCCCTTATAATATTCCTGTAATGAGTTGGATAATTATCATAAATATCCATTAGCGATTATTCAAATTTTCACAATCACTTTGTTTTTTATTACTTCCAATTTCACCCATTGCCATAAAAATATATTTTTTCTGGCTTTTTATAAAAGTTGCCTCTATGTGTGCTTCTAATATAAAAGACATATTTGTGAAATTAATAGAAAATACATTAGAATCTATATTTGGATACTTACATATGAGCCCTAATTGATATGACTTATTAATCCCACACTTTTTGACTTTCTCTATATATCCGCCTAATTTTTTGAATTTTTTTTGCATAAAAATCTCTTTTCTCTTGCAATTCACGCATTTCATTTTCTAATTCTTTCAACATAGGATACATATTATCTTTACCATATTGTTTTAAAACTTTATGAGTAATTCTGCGTCCGATTCTTTTACCATACCATTTTTTGCCTTCTTTCGTATTAAGCTTATAGGAGATTTTCCACTCATATGAGTGAGGACAAAAAATACAGTCGTCATTATAACAATGCTTTAGTGTCATATAAATTGAGTTTCTTTCATAATACTTTTTTTGATTTTTAACCTTATGCTCCATTTCTTTTTTCACTTCTTCGAACTTGTCGAATAAGTCATCAAGCAAAGCTTTTAATCTGTCTTTTTCGTATTCAATCACACTATCACCTCAATGCCATTTTACTCATAAGATAGCATTTAAAGACAAAATAAATGTGGTTTTTCATTCAAATACCACAATTTCTTCTCTGTTTTATTATTATTTTCTAACATGAACAAAACTTTGAAGGAGGCAGAAATGGCGGAAGAAAATATCAAATCAAAACCGTCGGAAAACGGTAAAAAAAATAGCAGCAAAGACAGTAACAAGAAAGGGGTTGGAATAACTTTTTATATTTTCGCTGTGATCGCTTCAGCTCTAATCGTTGCAGTCGGCATCACCCAATATCGTATGTTTTATTTCAAAAAGGACATTCATCAAAACATCGCAACGGTTAACACTACCGCTCTCATTCAGGAGTTTAGGCTTAATTCAGTTGAATCGCTAAAGCAAAACAAGCAAACAAGCATCTCTAAAAACGAGTTAAAAAATTATCTAAATGACATGCAGGAAATCGTTGACGGTATGTCTAAGAAGTATGGAGTTGTTTTGCTTGAAAAAGGTGCAGTTATAAGCAAAGGCTTCGTCGACTTAACGCCGGAACTTAGGAAAAGAATGGTAGACAGAGGATATGAGTTTTTAGAGGAGTGATTTATGCGGACTGTCCTTATGGTGATTTTGATAACCTTGGTAGCATTCAATGCCTATACATCAGCAGGCGGAGTTGTAAACTTAGGAACTCATGGGAAAACATATCCAATTATAGAAAACAATTTTTATACTTGGCTGATGGATAGAATCCGTTCTCAGAAAAATAAAGTACCCAGTATAAATGAGCATACCCTCAGCAAAAAACTTGCAAAGAAAATGCAAGTTAAAGATTTTGATATACGCAATTGCACTGAAAATAAAACTAAAACCGTTGATCCTACCTATATCCTCGATCACAACATAACCGATTCAAACGGAAACATTCTTTATTCAAAAGGTACTGTTGTAAACCCATTCGATTATATCAGTTTTAAAAGAAAGTATTTCTTTCTCGATGTGGATAATTCAACACAAATTCGGCTCTATAAAAAATTATTAGCTTCCTCTGATAAACCCATACAGCCATTGGCTGTAAGTGGAAATCTGCAGAGGTATTATCAAAAAGCAAAATCACTAAATATACCTATCCCAGCAGGTAAACCCAACAAAAGAATAATTGAAAAAATGAATATAAAATGTGTACCGGCATTGGCATATCAATCCGGCAAGATTTTAAAGGTTCGGGAGTACGGTTTAAAGGGGGAGAAAAATGCACAAGAGTAAGAAAATTATCATAATTGCAATTATTTTATCTGTTTTTATTTCCATGCCTCGTAAATCCCATTCCGCCGGATGTGTGCCTATGTTTAACCCTATCTCAAATGTTGATTGGAGTATGTTTGTTAGGGAGTTTAGATTTTTAGGTATTTGTGCTTGTGGTGATCCTGTACCAAGAGTAGGCTTAAAGATACAATATGCAGAGCCAATAGCGTTAATTGAAACAACTCAGAAGCCTTTTTTCTTCCCTTCGTTTAATATTGATTTAGGTATGGCTTCAGGCCTTTATAAGGTTGGAAGTCAGATGGGCGACAGTGGAAGTTCAGTAAATTCGCATTTTGTATGGTATCCGGTGTTCTGGGTCTTAAATATATTATCTGATGTTCTATGTATGCAGGCTGATCCCACCTCTATTGACTTCGGTTATTTGTCCGAAGTTGACCCGACTTGGACATATGATGAATTAAATCACTTCATACAGCCGGAGAAACTATTATTTGCCAACCCTATTGCTCAGTCAGCATGTTTGGCAGATTGTGCAGCTTCTACATTTCAAAAACCTCTTAACCTAATGTTTTGGTGTGCAGGCTGTTGGGGCGGTATATTTCCAGATAGTGGCAATGTTCAGGAACAAAAGCAGAACGACATAGTGCAATCTAATCTTATAGCAACAAGAATAATTGATAAAATGCACAATGCTTTTTTATTGTGGGCTACTAGTCCCGGTGAAACAGTTGGCTTGTCTGAAATACCTGATTCAATATGCCAGCCTATGCCTTTTCCCAGGATAATAAAGACTCAATACTGGCTACAGCCCGCATGTCCTGTAACACGAAATGCATATGCAATAGGTACTATACCACCCGTTTTTGAAGCTTTTGCAAAATCTCCGGGCTATGAGGATTACGTTCATGTCTTATGGAGGAAAAGAGTATGCTGTCTATTATAAAAAGAAAGAAAAAACTGATAATTTTAACCTTCTTGTTATTAGACATATTTATAACAAGCACTGTACATAGTGGGCAATATGATAGTTTATACAATGATTTTCACAATGACAGTGAAAGCTATAAAAGCGAAAATAAAATCAATGAAATTAAAAACACTGCTCCCCAGTATGATGAAAATAAAGCTAATTATCAGGATGCTAAAGATCAGGAAAGTGCAAACAGATTTATGGACTATGGAACGGAACTAACAGACTCATGCACGGTACAGCTCTACGAACAGGAAAAAACATATGAATGCAAAGAAGAAGAGGACATAACTTATGATTTCAGTAATGGTAAATCAGAAATCCTAAGCGGAGAGGGTCTTGATGGTATTCAGATTCAAGACGGAAAAATAAGATTTTACGACGATGATTACGGCACAGGTTCTTGGGTTAGTTTAACAGGTTCAGGTAGAAGCGGTTCAAATGACGGTATTCAAATAAGCAATGAGAAAATAAGGGTTTATGACGGTGCTGATTATAGTGGTTGGATTTCATTTAAGAATGGTGGTTTAGCGGCAGCAGGAGATACGGGTATAGAAATTAAGGATGAGCGTATCAGATATCGTGATGATTTTGATAATCAAGCAGGTGGTTGGTTAAAGATAAACATACAAAATCATGTATACAAAGACTGTTCTTATAATATCAGCTCGGAAGCAATTAACTAATAAGAGGTTAAGTTATGAAATATATTGTATATGCTCTAATATTATTTTTTGTTGCAGGAGCTAATGTCTATGCAAATGACGAATGGCAGTGCATTGAACATGGAGATGTTTGCGTACATTCGATAGACGATGACTGCGTTGAGTGGAAATATGATGTATGTAAAAAATATACAAGAAAGGTTAAGCAATATTCAGCCGGTTGTGATCTTTCTAATATTATGGAAATGATTAATCAGGAACATTGCAATGTTGTTATTAAGTGCAACGACCCTATTAGTGTTGTAGGTACATGCGAAAGAGGCTCAGGATGTTATCCCGGACATTATATAGATACCTGCCCTTCCGGGTATGATCTTAGAAATACAGGAAATGTTGAGCAAAGAGACTGTGCACAGTATGGACAACAAGGTACTATGACTGTTCAAAAATTTGAGTACGGGCATTTTGCTGGTGGCTCAGCTATGACACTGCAAGGTGGTGGTGTTACTTGTCAAAAGTATTATAGTCCCAGACAAGCCCCTTCTTGTGCTGAAAGACTATCCAATGGTGAAAGACCTTCAAAGTGTTATGTCAACGAATGTGCTGATTTAGCAAAAAATCCCAGATGCACAAGAGTAGATGATTTAGGAACAACGGAGTATGGAAATGAGCCTGATGTTTTATCAACTGATTGTGTATGGATATATAACCCTGGAACCGGTGGTGCTATATGCACGGATGACCCTAATAAAATTGCCAATCTGACAGATAAAGATAGGCTTTATGATGTTAAAATAGAAAAATATCAGTGTGAAAGCACAGATGTTAGAAATTGCCAAGATAAACAATACAAAATGGTATGTCCAGACGGTTCAGAAACACTTTGTCAAAGTAAAAAAACTTGCCTTGAAAGGCAAGAAACTACAATTACCGAGACTGTTGAACAATCTTACACTCTTACAAGAGATTATACTTCAGAGACCTGTATTGTAGAAAATAATGGCTGTAATGTTTATGCAAATGACGAGAGGTGTGTGGCTATACAATCCAGCTCATCTCCACCTATTAATATGATAGGTGGAACAGGCAACTTAAGCACAGGGGGAGGCGGTAAAGTAATAGTTACTTTAGGTAAAATAGGAGATAATTACTGGTCAGGATGGTGCAGTATATATGAAAGAGAATACAAAATTGAAATAACAGATATAGATAGGATCATCTCTGCAAAACTTACTACTGCCAAATGGGATGATTTCATTGAAATATATGTTAACAACAATTTGGTTTATGATGGCACATATAGTAGTGTTCAAGGACAATTTCCACCAGAAAACCCTAATGGATGTTGGGACCCTTCTACAAGTTGGACAGTTAACCCAAATGTTGACATTCTTCCCTACTTAAAAAATGGTGTGAATGTTCTTAAGATAAGGATTTCAGTGGCTGACGGAGGGGAGGGGTATGCTTTTTTTGAATTGAAGACAGGTACGCAAAGGACTTATAACTGCTATGAAAACTACGATACTTCAAACATAGATGATAGCTGTACTGGGCAGGGAGAGCCTTTGTGCCGCTATTGGCAAAAAGATATTGTTGATGAAACCAAAGCAGTATGCTCCAAAGCGGAATTTTATTATGAGTGTGAGCAGAAAGTCACCGAAAATAAATGCGTTGACTACAAAGAAGAAATTATTTGCCAAGACCAAGCAATATCTCTGCCTAATGTGCAAATGAGAAATGATAACATGACCGGATTTGCAGAATCTTTAGGAATATTAGGGATGTTGGATGATATCAATTCGATCTGGAGTGGTGAATATCAATATTGTTCATACGGTTATTTTGTGAACGGATATGCCGGAGTTTATTGTGACAACTGCGAAGGTGAAGGCGGATTCCTTTGTTTTAAGAAAAAGCCTGAACAGCAAAAAGCTTATGAAATGAACGAAAAAGGCTTGTGCCATTATCTTGAGACAGATTGCACCAATGAGATTGATCTTGGTTTTGATGAAATCTGTATAGAGCATACGAGAAAATACTGCTGTTACGACTCTAAGCTCGCCAGAGTTATTGTTGAGCAGGCTTATCAACAGTTAGGCAAAAGCTGGAGCAGTGGATGCAACGGCTTAACTGTAGATGATTTGAATGAACTTGATTTTAGCAAAATGGATTTTTCAGAAATAGAAGCAGATATAAAGTCTAAAATTGACTCAAGAACCAATAAAATTGATAGCACGATAAAAAGTAGAATAGAAAATTATTACAATGATTTCACAAGTCAAATGGATGCCCAGGGAGCTCATCCTCAAGACCCTGATAATAAGTAGAAGGAGGTATATAGTGAGAAAATTTCTAATTATAGTTTTTATATTAGTTTCAGTAAGCCTAGTTATTGCAGGACAATACGATTATCCCCAACCGGAAATTAAATATGATATGGAAAACGTCTTGAAACAAATGAAAAGATTCCAAAATGAGTATAAAAAGAATGGGCGAAAAAAACAGCCACAGCTTGTATATTTATATTCAGACAGTATGCCGGCAAGTACCTTGCGGAGCATTTTTAAAGATGCCAAAAAAATTAAATCAATCAAGTTTACAGGATGTGTGCGAGGCTTTATCGGCAAAACTTCAGCGGATTTGAAAAAATACATGAGAAAACAAGTAAAAAAAGCAAAGATTGATAATATACCTGTCAGAATGGACCCGTTCTTTTTTAAGGATTTGAAGGTAAAGAGAGTACCCGCTCTTGTTTATGCAAAATGTACTACCTACCCTACAAAATGTGATTATAAGTATATAATTTACGGCGACAGCAAACTCTCATACCTTGTTGAGCAAATCTATAATGCATCCGGAAACCAATTAGTAGGGCAAGTTTTAAAAGAGCTGGAGGGGCAAATATAATAAGAGGAGCTAAAAAGCTCCTCTTTTAATTACTATGGGGGGTCTCCCCAATATTCACCTGCGGGTGTCTCCCGCTAATAGTTTAATTCGGATTTATGTAATACTTAATATTTCACGCTTGTCAATAAAAATCAATTATTAGTGCTATTAAAAAAAAATTCAATTTCCGATAAATACCACAATTTTTTATCAAAAATTTCTTACCATTAAAACTGGAAAATAATTTTTTGATGAGGTTTGTCTTATGCGTATCCCTATGATTTTAGCACTTATCTTGTTTGTTACCACACAAGTTTTTGCCAATGATCCAACATCAGGGTGGCATTGGTATGAAGAACCAATAAAAGAAAAAAAACATGAAACAAAACAAGAAAAGAAACCCGAGCCCAAAACAACGATGAAACAAATAAAACCACCAGAATCAAAAAAGAAAAAAACTCAAAATGCTTCAAAAAAACAATACAACACTTCCGTTAAGAACTTTAAGTTTCCGCTAACAGAAGAAGCAAAAAGAATACCGGTTTTGGCAAACTGGCTGAGAAACCCTACTGAAGAAAATGCTGTAAAATGGCTTGCATGGCAAGCAAAATATTTTGAACATAACGGTAGAATATCCAGAAGTTTAAGAAATGCTTATTTGGATCATGGAGATAAAGTCTACCGATTGGAAGGTATGCCTGAACAGCCTGTAGGCTCTGCTATTGCCAGCAGAAAAGAAGATGAAGTTTATAAAAAAGTTTTTAATTCTGTTGCTGATGAAGTCGGTATATTCTTTTTCTACAAAAAAGGATGCGAATTTTGCGAAGCTGAGATCAGGCCACTCAATAATTTTATTAAAAAATATGATTTCAACGTATTGGGAGTTGTGTCGTCGCCAAAATACGTAATCAAAGGCTTGCCTTTCAAAACAAAAGTATCCCCCGGAGTCTTTTTTAAATATGAAATCACATCTGTACCTACTATTGCCGCTTTTTATTCAAAGGAGAATGATATGCAGGTTATCGCAAAAGGATATACTCCAACCTCTCAAATAGAATTAAATTTAAGAGCATTTCTGCTCAAACATAATCTTATTACCAAAGAAAAATTTATTAACCTTTGGAGAGCTGAGGATACGCTTGTATTAAACAAAGTGCTGAATAAACGAGGTGTTATGCCACAGCAGATAAAAAGTCCAAGCAATTTGAATATACAAGGTCTTGCAGGGGGTTTGAGCTATGTTCAATAAAATTGTTTCAATTTTTATGATTATTGTTGTTCTATCTGTAACCTCCATTCCTTCTTCACCTTTTATAGGAGTTGCAAACGCAGGTATAGAAAGTGATATGGAAGGTTTTCTTGATGAAATGAATGTTATGTCAAATATACAAATGCCAGGAGCTTTTGAAGCCGGAGGTAGAAATATATATTCCGGCGGCTCAATGAGTATGAGAATAGACACATCTACACCTCCAATTATGACATTTCAGCCACCGTCGCTTCGTATTTCATGTTCAGGTTTGGATTTTAATGCTGGTCTTATCTCTGTTCTTAACTTGGATATGATACAAAATTTACTTGAACAGGGTGGGACTTCATTAGCTTGGGGTCTTTTGATAGGATTAGCCTATTCTCTTCCCACAGTTTCAAACGTTTTTGAAAAAATACAGAAATATACTCGTTGGTTACAACAGTTGCAAGGTAATGCATGTCAAATTGGCAAAAATCTTGGAGCTTCACTTGGAGGAGCCATAAGAGAAAGTTTTCAGTCTAAACAGAAGTCGGAAGCAGTAGCAAGCGGTTCTGCTGGTACTACAATGGAAGCTCAAGCTGATATTTGGGACAGCCCAAGTAAATTTGCAAGAAGCTCAAGAGGCAATCTTGTTTATGATGCACTTGCTGATTTAGGTATTATGGATGATGAAACAATAAAAGCTGCAATGGGCATATTTGGAACAATCGAGTGGTTTCCTCAAACTGATAAATCAGGTGACTGTAGCCCCGATAACCCCGAAGAAGTAAATATAATCCATCGTGTTTATACGCCCGCAATGTCAACAAAAACAAGTGACATCATAGAAGCTTTTGTGAATGGAGGTGAAATTGACACATATAGTTGCTCAGCTCATTGTGCCGCTTTGGGTATTTTAAGCACATCCTGTACTGCGTTAGCTCCAACAACAATTCATATAAACGGCTTCAGAGAGGAAATATATGATACCCTATATTCTGCAATTGAGCATCTTGCAGATGGTGAGGGGCTTACCACAATGGAACAGCAATATATTAATGCCCCAGTTATGCCCAATTTTACGGATATGATTCTTTACCTTACTACTCAATACCGTCAAAATAAGCCGATATTAGCAGATTTACAGGCTATTTCCGAATATTACTCATACTGGATGTTAGAATATATGCTGTCATACGTAAACAATGCTATCCACAAAAGTAAACCGATTTTATTGTCATCAAAAGAAGTACCTTCAAGACTTACAGATGAAATTGAAGATTTTTATGCAACATACCGCAAAGCAAGCGTGGATATTAATAAGGTTTTTAGAGAGGCGAGAGAGAGGTTTATTAAAGAAATATCTCTTTCTCAACAATTAGCCGGTATGTCGATACTAAAAGGTAAAAACATCATCGCTAATATGGGGACAATCAATCTTGGTGGCAGTTTGTCTGGAATGAGTAAATAGGGGGGAATAATGCAATACTTAGGATATGCTCTAGCAGGAATTTATTTAATTGCTTGTATAGTAATTATAAATATACCGCTTAAAAAACTGGAAAAGAATAATAACAGTGGAAAGATAACTGGTAAAACTAAAATTGCTTTCAAAACATTGTCAATTACGGTTTTTGGTGTTTTTACAAATTTACTGTTTATTTTTTATTTAATTACATACGAATATACTCAGCAACTCTGTTTGCTATCTATATGCATGATTATAGCAGGAATTTGTTTGAAATTATCCAGTAAATTCAAAGCAATTACCACACAATTAATCTTTTTCTCAACAATGTTGTTTGCCACTACTTTAATAGCATTATTGCTGAGGCATTCTGCCTTAAATGGAGGTGTCTTGTGAAAAAGTTAGTATTAGCTTTGTTTATCATATTACCTGTGCCGGTTTTTGCTGAAAGTATTTATTACACTTACGGCAATGCACCCATGATACACGGAGCTTTTAATGCGATAGCCATGATGTTTAACAGCTCAAGTTTTGCCAGAGCTGTAGAAGTAATCTTTGTATTAAGCTTTGCAGCTTCTGTCTATATGAGTGTTTTTTCAAGACGTTTTGAGTTTTTAAAATATATGTTTCTCTCTATTTTCATTCTAACATTTTTCTTTTGGGACAGAACTACGCTTGTTATTGAAGATGTAACATTGGATCAAACCTATGTTGTGGATGATGTGCCATACGGATATGCTATTGTAGGAGAACTTATTTCCGGATTCGGGCACTTTATAACAGATTTCACTGACACAGCCTTCAGTGTACCTACGACTGAGGTTCTTTTTGGCAAAAACAACGCCATTCCTGCAGAACTGAGCTTTAGCAAAGTGGGTTTTGCGGGTCCTTTTAAATCTATGAAAAGTTTAAGTTCTTTTGAGCTTAAAGATGCCGAGTTAAAATCTGATATTAATGAATATGTAAGCAAATGTTTAGTTTGGGACGCTATGGGACTTAAAAACTATGAAATGAAAAAACTTATGAACAACGATAATCTTATGAAAAACGAGTTGTTCCCGGAAGGTTTCAGATCGAGGTATGATGTACCTGTAAACATTGGCGGCACATCAACAACTTGTTCGATGTATTTTCCAGTATATCTTGAAACAAGAATAACAGAACATACTAATAATTTAATTGGCAACCTTTATTCAGAAACAAAACTCAACCCATATATGGATTCTCTGTCACAGTCACTCGCATTTTTTACAAACAAAAGTTACGACACTTACAACGCAATGGTGCAATCAGCTTTGATAAAAACAACGGTAAAAGGACTTGCCAACGGTACTTTTGCAAACGACAGGGATGCTTATAATCAGTTTATAGCAGAGATGGGCATCGAACAGTATCAGCAGAAAGGCAATATTTTAGCAAGATTCGGGATGCAGGTTATGCCAATCTTTAAGAATGTTATGGAAGTTTTAATGATAGGCGTATTACCCATAATACTTCTATTTTTTATTCTGCCTAATGGGTGGAAACTTGTTTCAAATTATTTTCAATCGTTAATATGGATACAGCTTTGGAATCCTATATTATCTATTATAAATTATGTGCTTGTCATGGCAGGAATCTGGCAAAATCAGATTGCAAACCAAATGGCAGGAATTAGCAATCAGGGATTAACAATAGGCAATTTTGCTTATTATACCGATTTTATAGACAGCTACATTGCAGTTGCGGGATATTTGATGCTCAGTATGCCCGCTTTGGCTACTGTTGTTCTCATGGGCGGACGTTGGGCCACAGGAGCATTGGCTCATGGAATAGCTCTAAGTGCATATGGTGCGGCAGCTCAGGGAGCAAGTCCGCAAGGAATGGAGCAAATTCAGCGACAAGGGGCAATGTCTGAACAAATGGTAAAATGGAATGAAAGTGGCATCGACCGCATCGGTATGCAGATGAATAGGCAAGCAGGTTTCGGACAACAATACATGCAGGAGTCCTCACAAGCCTGGGCTACAACAAGAGCCATGGGTAAAATGGGATATACAGGTTCGCAGGGACAACAACAGTTTTTTAATTGGCAGTCTGAAGTAAGCCAAGCACAACGTATGCAGGATTTGACTTCTCAGGAAATGACAATGAAAGAAATGAGTTCAGGTGGTGGCATGTGGGGCGGTGTATTACCTGCCGCTCAGGCAAGGTCAATGGGTAATGTCGCCAATATGACAGCAGAGCTTGAAAGCCCGCAAAAAACTTTAGGTGCTATGTATGAAGCAAGAAATACATTATCTACATATGAAGCTGAGGCAGCTAATCAAGGCAATGTTGATTTAGCTGCAAAATATGATCGAATGGGAGATATGCTTAATAGCCAAATTTCAAAATATGACGCTAATCAAGACGGCAAAGTGGATTCTGATATGATACAGGAAATGAAGAACGATATTGCTACCTTTAATCAGACAAGGAGTAATACTGAATCACTCGGTTTTATGCAGGGAGCAGAGGAATTTGATAACCCCAGTGCACAAGCAATGTTGATGGCGAGTATGCAGTCATCTGGTGGTCTTAGACAAGCACTTGAAACAAGTGCCGAATATGCTTCTAAAGATTATTCAGATGCTATTAATATAGGTTCAGCTAACGCTGCCGAAACTCAAGCAAGAGCCGATGCTATGCTTGATAAATGGGGAAGCTACGATAATATTGAAAGAGCTAAATACAGTGCCGGCATACTTGCAGAAAGCAAACTTGCAGGACAAATTGAAGGTTGGGATACTGATGGTGACGGCAAAATAGACAGCCCTGAGGCAGAGCAAGGTATTCAACGATTCGCTGCTATGTCCACTTACATGGATAAATCAGAAGCACAGCAATTCTGGGATACTTTTGAGGATGATCCAAATAAGGCTATGGAAGCTCTCAATATGAAATATGGGCAGAGATTTGAAGCAGAGAAAGCTTTTGCAGAAGTAGCAGAAGAGCGTGGCTTGAGTGCTGAAAGACTTGGTGGAATCATGGCCAATGAAGAAATATTCCAGATGGAATACAATGAAGGAAAGAATGCATTGATACAGGACATGGCAAGAGTACTTGGTATGAGCGAGGCAGCCTTGCGAGGTTCTGACCCAGAACTCACTGCTATTAGTGGGTATGCGGGTAACTTATACGATAGAGTTAGAAGTGGAGAAATAACACCAAGCCAAGCTGCTGAAGAATTAAAACTTACTGGCATGGGAAGAATCGGTGCCTCACTTGCTGGGGGTAGTCGAGGTGATTTGAGTTTTATGTCAGGGAATTCAATTGGTGCTACTATTAGTGATGGAGTTGGTGATCATGTGAAGAATGCTGCTAAATTTGTGGCAACGCATGATTTCAAACAGGATGTGCAACAACTCCAAAATGATATTAAAAGTGAAATTAATCGTTTTAAAGAAAATGGTTTTGATGGGCTTAAAATAACTCCGAGCAATACAGTCGATAAAACTAAAGAAAGTTTGCCTGGACAAAGTCTTGACGAAAATAATCCAAACCATCAAAGATATTTAGAAGTTAACTCTCGTACTAATAAAAATCCTTTGAGTCAGTATCAAACAAACAATGTGCCTTGGAAACTTGGACTTTGAGTTGACTTTTAGTCCAAAATTATAAGAAATTAAATAAACAAGAAATAAGCCCTCTTTTAGAGGGCTTATTTTTATAAAAATTCGATAATATACAATAATATAGGTATGATAATTCCTGCAATAATAGCAGCTTTAAACTTAAACACATAAATTTTTGCAGCAGTGTCAACAGCACTGCTATGTCTTGTATAACCAGCTTTTTCTCTCAACTTTGCGTTTTCTCTCTGGAGTTTTTCAAAGCGACCTTTAGTAATAGGGTCCATATACTCTTCATCGTTTGAAGCGTACTCAGAGGATGAACTTGAGTTATTTTTTTTACCCGACAATAATCCAAGCAAACTAGCAAATAAAATAATGAAGATACCTAAAAAAAACTCTATCATAACACTACCCTCTCTTATTTATTCCCACCCCAACTATATAAAACAAGATAAAACACTGCAAATATTTTTCAACATTTTTCTTACATATTTGGAATATTAACTTGATTTTTCCATATATGGAACATAATATATGATATAAGGAGAATGCTTATGTTAGCAAACGAAAAGGAAAATTTTCCTGATAATATTGACAAAGACAAGCTAAACCGTGTGGCTCTAAAAACTTTTTTTAATATCTGCAAACAATGGGGTATTGATAACTACAAAGACCAGATGATACTTCTTGGCTTATCTTCTGAATCCACATTTTATAAATGGAAAAACAATCTAAACGGTAAACTTAGCAAAGATACTTTGGAAAGAATTTCTTATATAATGGGTATATACAAGGCTTTGCAAATTTTACTTCCCTACTCAGCAAAAAACTGGGTCAAAACCAAAAACCCCGTATTTGATAACACATCACCGCTAAAAGTAATGTTGCACGGAAATGTAGCCGACTTATTCATTATCAGGAATTATCTTGATGCTGAGCGGGGCAGTTTGTATGAGTGATGTCCCGGTTTTGACTTTGGAATGGGAGACAAGTTATAGGATCATACCAACTTTGTTTCCGGAAAGAACTCTTTTTGATGAAGTGTGTTCAGGGGATGAGCTTGAGTATGTTTATTATATAGAAAGTTTGACTAACGAGCGAATTAGCGATGAAATAGGTGACACAAGCAAAGTACCAAAAGATGAGTGGGTACTTGGCGAGGGCTCAACTCCAATAATGGCAGCTTTCACTCATGTCAAAGCTTCCAGATTCACTACTGACTATTTTGGTGCATACTATGCAAGTAAAGAGTTAAAAACAGCAATATATGAAACTGTTTATCATAGAGAAAGATTTTATAGTGACAACAAAGCCCCTGCCGGACATTACCACATGAGGGTCTACAATGCCCGGATAAAGGGAAACAATTTTTATAATATTCAAGATCAGAATGTGTACAAAAAATATTATAATCCGGATAATTATCTCGATTCTCAAAAATTAGGTATACTTGCAAAAAAACAAAACCGAGACGGTATAATATACAAAAGCATACGTTATACCGCCGGCACTAATGTGGCAGTTTTGAGACCAAAGGCTATTATTCCCCCAGCTAAGATACACAAAATCCTAAGTTATTATTGGGATGGAGAAAAAATAAGCTTAGTGAGTGATCTTGGTAAAGGCAAGAATTTGTTAAAAGAATAAGCAATTATATACCTACAATTATTGAAATACAATAATTTCAAAAACATTTTCCAAATCTTCTGAAAATACCACAATTTTTTATCAGGTAATTCTTATATTTTTTAGTGATAAAAAAACGGTATAGGAGATAGCCATATGAAACAATCAAATTTTTTTAAAATCATTTGCACTTTTTTTGTGATAATTTTTCTTTCACAGTCATACTTCTTATTTGCCCAAACAGAAGATCTTTCAGAAGCTACAAAGAATATCATCGAATATCTTAATAAAAAGTCCCAGGGCAAAGCGGATATAAATGTGAAAAAAGAAATAGATATACCAGATTCTGATTTTTATTATGTACTATTGGATTTCAGCTTGGGGGACAAATCAAAAGAGTTGTCGTTTATAACAAACGGTAAATATATTACTAATGCTTTGATTGATCTTGAAACTGGCAAAAACCTTGCAAAATATTATGAAAGTATTTCAAAGAGCGTTGATATAGAAGTATCAGAAAATGAGGTTTATTTCGGTAATCCAGAAACAGCTAAAGTAAAAATTGTGGTATTTTCAGACTTTGAATGCCCTTACTGCAGAAAGATGTCAAATGAGCTTGGATCTTTTTTCAATAAGCATAAAAATGACATAGTAATATACTACAAACATTTCCCCCTATCCTTCCACAAAAATGCAAAACTGCTTGCAAAAATCTACGAGGCAGGAAAACAATTAGGCTATAACTGGAATATGTATCAATACAGCTATAAAAACAAATCATACGAAGAGATAACAGGTATTTTTGAGAAGAAGCTTGAGAATGATGATATAGGCAAGTTTTACAAAATACTGAATTCCCCTGACATCACACAAAAAATTAAAAAAAATATAAAACAAGGCAAAGAAATTGGTGTAAGAGGAACTCCATACCTTCTTGTCAACGGTCATCCTATAAATGGCTATCAGCCTGAGTTGATTAAAAATCTTATTATAAAGGAATTAAAGAAATAGAGGGGTGATAGATGTTTTTGAAAAATTACTACATAAAACCCTTTATTATAGAATTCTTGCTTGCCTTAGGGGTTATGTTTTACGGACAATATTTACAACTTCCCAGCTCTATCAGCACAGGTTTAGGTATGGGAATCCTCATATTAGCTATCCATCGTTTTTACAAACTGATGATGCGTTCGGCTGAAGTTAAATCTTTGGCACTTTCCAAACCTGTAACTTACAGCGTTGTTAAGGCGAAGCCGAATAAAGACAAAACTTTTATTGGCAAAGGTTTTGTATGGCAAAATAAGCATGTTCAAAGGATGTATGATCTGTTACAGCAGGAAACTTTGCTTAAATATTTTGATATGAGCAAAACCGGCGGCAATCCGGCTATTCACGGTGTCGGTTATTCTGATGAAAAGACCATTTCGCTACCTAATAAAGTACTTGCTTTGCAGACCGCCGTTGTGGGGGGCACAGGAAGCGGAAAAACAAGACTTCTCGAATCACTTGCAACCCAAGGAATACTTAGAAAAGAACCTGTTATTATCTTTGATCCAAAGGGCGATAATGAGCTTGTAGACAGAATGTATGATGTGTGCAGGCGTACAGGCAGAGAGGACGACTTTCAGTTTTTTTCTCTCGCTCACCCCAAGTATAGCTTAAGCTACAACCCTATGGATAATTTTGCAAAACCTACCGATTTAGCTTCAAGAATGCGGTCTATTATGGAAGTCGGCAATGACCCTTTTTACGCCGATTTCGTTTGGAATGTGATTTTAGGTGTCTGTAAAGGATTAATGTCACTCGGTGAAGCTATAACGCTTGATAATATAGACAAGTATGCTCTTGGGGAGACAAAAGACCTTTTTAAAAGAGTAAAGCAGGCTTATGACGAGGTAAAAAATAAAGATACTGAAAAAAATAAAATGCTTGAAGATGCCTATAAGTCATTATCTAATCTTATGGAATATCCCGGAGATTTCTTTATCAAGGTTCGCTCTAATCTTGCACCAGTTTTAAGTTCTTTGACATATGGTGAAATCGGCACACTTCTTTCAAGCATACCTTCAGACATCACATGGGAAAAAGTAATTAATAAAAATCGTGTTGTTTACTTTTATCTTGGAAGTATGCTTGATGCTACCGTTGCTAAAAACGTGGGGCGTTTAGCCTTGCAAGATTTCTTATATTATGTAGGTAATATCTATGCTTTTCAGGAAGATAAAGACAGACGGCCAATAAATCTGTTTGTTGACGAGTTTTACAACGTTATGTTTGACGGTTATGTTGACCTTTTGAATAAGTCCAGGGGAGCTGGTGTCAGAGCTACACTTGGTATGCAGACATCAAAAGACATAGAAGCTGTTGTTGACCGTGCAAAAGCATCTCAAATACTCGCAAACACAAATAACAAGATATTTTTGAGGACTCCGGAAAAAGAAATAGCAGAGCTGTTCCAAGATTTATACGGAGAAACAATTATAAAAGAAAGAATGAAAACAATCAGTTATTCTCCAGATGCTAAAGAGGACGGTATTCTGTATGGGGGAAGTTCCGGGGAAAGATTGATTAACAAGCCTGTTCCATTAATTGACAAAAGCTACATAACGTCACTGCCTGTCGGGCATGCTTTTATGTATACACAGGGGGAGAACCCTTACAAACTCAGACTTCCTATAATCACTGATAATATTGAGAAGTCCTTTATGAAGGAAGTAATAACGGATAATAAGAGAAAAATAATTTAAACGGAGGTGTTTTATGAAAAAGTTAGTTTTTGTTTTAATGGTTTTAAGTTTGGCAACAGTTGTTTTTGCAGAAAATCAAAAGTTTTGTAACAAAATTAATGCTTTGGATAACCTTAATCTTAGAAATTTTCCAAAAACATTACCAAAAGATTGCAATAACTGGAAAAAAATAGCTTCTACATGGAAAAATTCAACAACTCTAAGATATAACAAAGAGTATGGTTATGATGTGTTACATGAGTTGTGGCAAACAAAAGATGAAACAAAAATGTTTATCTTTGAAACAGTTATCGGAAATAAGAGACCGTATCTCTGGATATTTGTAGACTTAGAAACAAAACTCCAAGATGGTCGTATAGATGAAAACAATGATGGTTCTTTTGAAAGACGTTTTACTTTATATCCCAATGGTCCTAAGCTTAAATATAGGTTGCTACCCGATTGGCAAATAAAAAAATTTACACCTACTCATGGTAAATATTCTTTTGAGCGTACTATGGGGATCAGTCCAAAATAATACTGAAAGAGGTGTAATGTGAGCTCAGAAAGCATGACTGACAGAAGATTTATATTTTTTGCAACAATACTTCTCATTATCGGAATAGAAATGTTTGCCTTGAGATATATGCTTAACACTAACGAATCCTATGGGCAAAGATTAGTAAACGCTGAAGTTGATAACTATGTTCAGATTGCTGGCGGGGAAACAAAGAAATGGATAAATGCCGGTGTGCATAATATTAAAAGTTTTTTGTACCACGCTGTAAAAAAAGATGAAGAAGTCTTTAATATGTTGATGAATTCTGTTGGTGTTCCAATTATTGCAGGATTCATCAGATCTCTGTCCTTGCTTTATGCTTTGCCGCTAATCTTTGTAGGCTCAATACTGGGATTTGCCGAAGGTAGGATCGCTCATAACAAAAAAATTGAGCAGTTTAAAATAAAAAGCACAATTCTGTTCCACTGGACTCACAGATCAGCAGTATTTTTCTTTGTTTGTATGCTTGTTGCTTATTTGCTTTGCCCTATTCCATCAAATCCATACCTTGTTGTTTATGGCTATGGATTACTTGCCTATATGCTTGTTTATAACTCAGTTGCAAATCTACCGATAGGTAATCTCTAAGGTGATTTATGGGAGTATTAAGCGGAGAAGAAAGAAAAAAGCGGGAGTTGTGGAGGCAAGGCAAACTAAGCAGAAAAATCAAATGTTTGAGGTGCAGAGAATATTTTGTCAGTGAAAGTGCTGCTGTCAGAATTTGCAAGCAGTGCAAAAGCAATAAGGACAATTATAATTTAACATATAATTTTTATGGGAAAATATAGAGGTTTGTTATGAAACAATTAATTTTCATACTGGCACTTGCTTTTGGATACCATTGGATGGTTCAGAACGGATACACAGAGGAAGTTCTAAAAGCAATCGGAGATTTTGACCCTGACGGATTTGTGCAATTTGTCAAATCTCTTACATCGGAATTGGCGGATTTAGCTGCAGAAATATTTAAGCAAGTAAGGAGCCAGTAATGCCTTATTATGTTGGTTCTATCAAAGATAAAAAAATATTCTGGGACCCTTTTCAAGCTCATAACCCTCATTTGACTATCTGTGGTTCTTCCGGATCAGGCAAAACCTTTTCAATCAAACAAATAGTAAATACGCTACACAAAAAAGGTGTAACTTTTACTATAATAGACAAGCACGGTGATATTGTCGTAAACAATGCCAACAAGCCTACTCTTCCAATAACAGAGAATGCTTTGTCCATAGACAGTGACAAAGGAATTAATCCACTCAAAGCAAGCGGATTTGAGGGTGGACTGAAAGCGTCCATCCTTTCATTTATTTCACTTTTAAACGAGCTATCATCCGGCACAAAACTTGGACATGAGCAGGAGAATATGCTCTATCATGCAATTGAGGAGTTATATTATAAAAATAAAATCACAGAAGACAACTACAAGAATATTGAAAGATACCCAGACGTTGACGATTTGGTACGGTTTCTAAAATACAAGTATAAAAAGACTCTCACCGGAGAATTGGACTCCAAGGATTTAGAGCCATTAAATCAACTATTCAAATCTAAAAACAAACTTCTCAGGCTAGAGAAAAAGAAAGTTAAAGCTGAATCGTTAGAAATTGATTCAGAAATTGAAGACCTTAATAAAAAAATTCAAAATGAGATTGAGATACTTGTTGAGAAATACAGGCAATATCTTGAGAAAGGCATAATCAACGATAAAGATTTCTTAGTTTATAACAACCAGCGTTCACTGCTTGGCTTAATTAACAGATTAAGCAATATTAACAAATCAGGCGTTTTTGTAAAAAATGAAATTAGTCTTTACGACTCATGCGTTAACATCAAACACCTCGACGATGAGCAAAAGAAGATAGTCACATATTACATTCTTAGCAGACTGTATGATTTTTTCACCAATCAGCCGATAACGGACACAGTAAAGCATTACATCATAATTGATGAGGCCAGCTTTTTTATGGATGTTCCTAAAATAACGAACATGATAATAAAGATAGTCCAGGAAGGCCGAAAATTTGGCTTAGGCGTTATTTTATCTACTCAGAACCCTTTACACTTCCATACGGACATTTTGCTCAACACAGCCACTAAAATCATCTTTGCGATTGATCCTATTGTTTACAAGAACGTATCGAAAAGTTTTGGCGTTGATGAAAAGAGTTTCAATTATCTTAAACCCCGTCAAAACTGCTTGTATTCAACAAAATCATTCAACAACGGTAAATACTATACTTTGCAGAGGGATTAATAATGCTTACAAAGCTTTTTAAGAGAAAACCGGTATTTGAAGATAACGTAAATGCAGAAATTGAAAAATATTTTAGCGAGTACAAAAAGTATATCAATAAAATCGACAACCTTCTCCCTTCATATAAAGACGTAAGCTATGAAATGTTCTATGATATTTTAGTAAGGTTTTTCAGAAAAGTATATGACCTGCCCGCTTCTGAAAATCATCACCATTCTGAAAGATTCGGCTTATTTGTGCATTCACTTGAAACATGCATAAACGCTCTTGTTGCTCAGCACAGAAAATTGGAGCTGAAATTTGACGGTAACGGTGATCTGGACAGCCAATTTAATCTCCGGAATAAAGAGAAGATTTTATACAGGACAGCTATTCATGGGCTACTGCATGATGCAGGAAAAGTTTTTGATATGGATATTATATCTAAAAAGAAAGAAATTCAGTGGGATAATTACGACGACAACCTTTTAGATTTTGTTCTTAAGAATGGTGATTATGATATAAGATGGCACAAAGAAAGAACAGGTAAACACGAAAAAAGAAATATCATAATCCTTTGGCAAATGCTTGAGACAAGAGATAGACAGTATCTGACAGCCTATAACTTTATCAGGCTTATCGACGAATTTTGGGGTTATGACCCAGTGGAAACGACAAAAGAGTTAGTAAAAGATGCTGATATTTTGAGTGTCCAAATGGACTATGAGGAATCTTTGCCTAAAACGGAAAATAAAGAGGAAGTATATGAAATAATAGAAGCTTTTTCAGCCTCAATTGCTGAAATGAGTGATAAGAGGATGCTTGCGATAAATGAGAATTTTAGTGATCTTATTGTTCTTGATACCATAACCCTTATTGTAAATCCCGGAACAATGCAAAAAATCCTTGGCTACATGAAAAAACACTATCAGCTAAAAACAACTCGGGAGCATGTTGTAAAACTGATGAGAGATAAAAATATTATACTTGAAACTGATACCGGCAAAACATTTATACATGCACTCATTACACTGCCCGGGAGTGCTAAAAATTTTAAGCTTAATTTTGTAATTATCAAAAATAAATACGTATGGGGCTGTAATAAACCTGAGAATTTTAAAGGCAAAGTAGAAATACCGGATTTTGACATAGAGGAAGGAAATACTAAAGCAGAATTCAAAGAGAATACCGATAATAAAAAGTTCGATACAGAAACTTTCAGGGAGAACATGACACCTCAGAAAAAATTATACGAATATATTAAAACTGAAAAACCTAAAAAATTCGATATTTTTCTTAAAGCTCTTGCTTTGACTCTTGAGACGGAATCATCGTTAAAAAACATAGAACGTATAAAAATAGATAATCAGGAATACGTTGTTATTGGCTATAAAGAAGGATTTAAGGAAATTGCAGAACACACGGGAGTCTTTGATATAAAAGATGATGAAAAAGAACAAAATAAGGCAATACACGGCTTTATAAACAGTCTATACGACGGTGGGCACACTGCAAAATTTAAAGAGTTTGAAGAAAAACCATTAATACCGGTTAAAGGGAAAAAAGAATATGAAAAGGCAATTTTAGTATTCAAAGATTCTATCATTTCTAAGCCGAATTGAATTGACCACAAAAATTTTTTCATTATTTAGGTAAATACCACAATTTTTTGTCACAGATTTTATTAGATTAATGTCAAGTAAAGATTTTGGAGGTATTATTATGAAACGAGAAGTATATATAAAAAATATTATAAGTGAAGATGGGAGTGTGGCAATTGTGGATGCAACGCCTGAAATTCAAAGTCTTCGAGAAAAATTACGGATGGCCTATATGGAAGACAGTTTGATGTCAGTTGAAGAAGTAAGACAATTGTTAAAGCTGGAAACTAAAGAGGCAGTCTATAATAAAATACAAAAAGGCCATTTTCCACCCTCTTTATACCTTAAAAGAAAAGGCTTCCCTACTTTATTTAAGAAAAAAGCACTTTACCGATTTCTCGGATTAAGTTAATAAAATGTTATGGGTATTTATCAAAGGAATAAAAAATTATGGCTAAATTTTGTTTATAAAGGCGTTCGGTGCTACGAAAGTCTGGGCATAGAAGATACTAAAAGTAATCGTAAATATGCTCAAAGACTACTTGCAGAAATTCAAAACAAGATAGAATTTGATACTTTCAAATATGATGAATACTTTCCTAATTCTAAAAAACTGAAATTATTTAATTTAGTTCCTACCAAAACAAATTACGTTAAAAACGTTGTAACTGAATTCATCAAAACCAAAGAAAACAAATATGAAGCAAACATCATTTCTCATAGTTCCTTACGGAATAATAAGGGAGAGCTGCTGCATTTCAATTCTTATTTTGGTGATTACCTAATAGATAAGATTAACCAAATAGATATTGAAAATTGGATCGTAGAACTTGCTAAAGGACGTAAGAGTAAAACAATTAATAATATATTAAGCACAGTGAAACAACTTTTCAAATATGCAAAAGCAAAAGGATATATAGAATATGACCCTTCAGAAAACGTTAATTTTTTAAGAGAAGAAAAACCTGATATTGAGCCTTTTAGTTTACATGAGATGAATGCAATACTTGAGTTTTTCAAAGAAAACAAACCCAAAATATACCCTTTAATAGCTTTTTTGTTTTACACAGGTTGCAGGACAGGTGAATGCCTTGCAGCAAAATGGGAAAATCTTGATTCAAATACATGGACTTATCATATAAAGGAAAGCTTTTCAGATCATAGGCTAACAAAAACTAAAACAAAAAATTCGAATCGTATAATTGATATTATCCCTCCGTTGCAAGAGGTTTTGAGAAGTCACAAGTTAAAAACATTTATGAAATCTGATTTTATGTTTTTGAACCAATACGGAAAACCCTTCAAATCATCAGGTAAAATATTATGCCAGCATTGGAAACCTGCATTAAAAAGACTTGGGATTAAATACAGGTCAATTTATCAAACCAGACATACATATGCTGTTCTTTCATTAATAGCAGGCGAAAACCCTCATTATGTGTCCAAACAATTAGGACATGTTAATATGCAAATGTTATTTACAAAGTATGCAAGATATATAGAAAATTACAAACATACAGAATCAAAATTTGCAAATTATGTTACAAATGTGTTACATCAAGAAAATACTGATTCCCAAATAATTAATAAATAAAGAATAAAAAAAAGCTGGCAGCCGGAATTGAACCGGCGACCTATGAATTACGAGTTCATCGCTCTACCGACTGAGCTATGCCAGCTTGAAATCCACTTCTAAATAATCATAGTTTATTCTGTCAACCGAAACCTTCAGAACATCCCCTATTCTATACATTTTTTTTGAATTTTTACCAACAAGATATTCATTTTCGGGATCAAAAACATAATAGTCATCATCAATATTTGATATTGATAGGAATCCTGTAAGAAGCATTTTAGGCAGAAATACAAAAATACCGGAGGATGCCACCCTGTTTATATGACAATCAAAAACATCATCAATATGTGCTTCAAGAAAGCGCAATTTTTTATACTGACGAATTTCCCTTTCGGCTTCTTCTTCCTGTTTTTCCATTACTGAGCTGTGTTCTGCTGCCTCATTCATAAATTTTTTGGTCGGTTTAAAATCATAGTTATACAACAGCTTTTTTAAAAGTCTGTGAACAATCATATCCGGATATCGTCTGATGGGGCTGGTAAAATGTGTATATGACTCCGAGGAAAGACCGAAATGACCTATGTTGTCTGTGGAATAAACTGCCTTTTGCATCGTCCGGACAAGAAGTGAACTGAGAATGTAGCTGAATTGTGAGTTTTCAATCAAACTTGATATCCTCTGAATATTTTTCGGGGTTATCTCATCCGGGGTTTTAACGTCAACCCCAAATCTTTTACACGTCTGGACAAATTCATTAATTTTTGCCGGATCTGGACTGTCATGAATCCTGAATATAGAAGTATCAATTTTTTTCTCAAGAAACTCGGAAACAGCCTCATTTGCTTCTATCATAAAATGTTCTATAAGCCTGTGAGCAATGTTTCTCTCCAGCGGTTTCAGATCATACAAATCACCATTATCATCAAATAAAAACTCAACCTCAGGCAGATCAAAGTCTATTGTCCCCTGCTTTCTTCTTCTTTTTATTAACAACTCAGCCAAAGCGGCAGAATCATCAAGCAATTTTGACAGCTTCTTGTTTTTAGGAATTTCTTCTTTTATTATATATTTATAAGCAATATCATAAGTAAGCCTGTAATTACTTCTGATAACCGACTGATATATATTCGAAGAAGTTCTGTTTCCATAAGAATCATAATCGATTTCCGCTGTGAGAGTTAGTCTTTTAACTCTCGGCTTCAGACTGCAGAGATCGTTTGAAAGTTTTTCAGGCAGCATTGGTATGGCAAATTCCGGAAAATATACGCTTGTAGCTCTGTTATAAGCCTCTCTATCCAGATTGGAATCCGGTTGAACATAATGAGCCACATCGGCAATATGTACATAAAGTTTATATCCACCATTGTCATAGCTTTTTATGGAAACAGCATCATCAAAATCCCTGGCACTTTCACCGTCAATCGTTACGGTAAATAATCCGGTTAAATCTTTTCTTTCGCCGGGATTTTCAAACAATGCCTTTGATTTTTCATGAAGCTCCTTAGTGACATCTTTAGGGAATTTCCTTTTATATTCGTATTTTTCCATTACAATTTTATTCTCAATACCCTTGTCAGAAAGGGATCCAAGTTTTTTAGCTATCTTCCCTTCTGCGTTCTTTCCCTTCTCCGGGTATTGAATAATATCGGCAACCACAACATCATCTGTTTTTAATTTTTTGGAAAATCTGTTGGGGATATAAATATCTCCATAAAATTTCTTCACAAAAGGAACAACATAAGCAAAGTACTTGGATTTTTCCACTCTCCCGACAATCCGTTTGAAACCGCGCTCAAGAATTTTCACCACATGCGCTTCTTCTTTACCTTTAAACTTCTCAATTTTAATTGCCACTCTGTCCTTATGAACGGCACCATTTAATCTTTTGGGAGGAATAAACAAATCCTGCATATCTTCTTTTTCAGGCACAAAGAAGGCGTAGCCGTCGGGATGCCCGTCTACATAACCCGTATGCAAATTGAGATCATCTGTTAGTGCATATTTACCGGATTTCAGCTTGACAATATCTCCGGAAATGATCATGGATCTTAAGACCTTACGGAGATTTTTCTTTTCGATTGACAATGCCTGTTGCAACTCGTCTAAATTAAGAGGTCTGCCCAGGTTTTTCAGTTTTTCTAAAATTTCTTTTTTTGTTTTACTCAATATTCAACTCTTTTATTTTTTTTCTCAGTGTATTTCTGTTAATACCCAAGATTTTAGCCGCAAGGGACTTGTTTCCGTCTGTTTCCATCAATGTAGCCTCAAAAAGAGGCTTTAACGTTATACGGCAGAATTCGTCAAATGCCATATTTTTTTGGGAAAGATTTTCTGCATCTATAATATCCTGTGCCAGTTTGTAAAGCTGGGAAAACAAAGAATCGCTGTAACCATTCAGGACATTATTTTTGGAAATTTTCTGAGGAAGATCGTCAACTGTAATAACACTTCCGGATGATTGTATTATTGAGCTTTGTATGACATTTTCAAGCTCTCTGATATTCCCCGGCCAGGTGTACTTTCTAATTTTTTCCATGGCATCTTCGCCTATAGACAGTACTTCACCTTTCAAATCTCTGTATTTTTTAAGAAAATGATTGACAAGGAAGGGGATGTCCTCTTTGCGCTCCCTTAACGGTGGAATATCCATGGATACGACATTAAGTCTGTAATAAAGGTCTTCGCGAAATTTCTCCTGTTTGATAAGATTCTCAAGGTTTTTATTGGTTGCTGCAATAATTCTAAGATCCAGCTTTACGGTTTTATTGGACCCGAGCCTGTTAAGTTCCCGCTCCTGCAGTATTCTCAGCAGTTTCGACTGTAAAGAATAATTGAGTTCGGAAATCTCATCCAGAAATATTGTTCCTCCGTTCGCCTGCTCGAACTTTCCTGTTTTATCACTTACAGCTCCTGTAAAAGAGCCTTTAACATGCCCGAATAGCTCACTTTCCATAAGTTCATCAGGGATTGCAGGCATATTTATAGCCACAAAAGGCTTGTCACTTCTATTACTTTTCTCATAAATCATTCTTGCAAGTACTTCTTTACCCGTGCCTGTTTCTCCTTGTATCAAAACATTTATGTTTGTTTTGGCAATTCGTCCAATTAATTTATAGATATCAAGCATTTTCTGGCTGGAAGTTTGAAAATCATAGACAAATTCCTTGCCCACAGTGGATTCAGCTTCTGTCTTTTTGCATATCTCAAGTATTTTATTCCGAAGTTTCTCCAGATCAAAAGGTTTCGGGAAAAAGTCCAGTGCCCCGGCATTTATTGAGTTGATAACATTGGAGCTGGTATTCTGTGCAGTCATAATAATAAAATTTACTCCGGCATAAGTCTTTTTCCATCTGTCAACCAACTCAATACCGTTTGCATTATCCAGAAATATATCCACAAGACAAACATCTATGTGTTCACGTTCAAGGATATTTGCTGCCTGTTCAATATTTGTGGTTGTCAGGACTTCGATAAAATCATTCTCCAGCCCTTCTTTAAGTAACCACAAAATATTTTCTTCGTCATCGATTACCAGTACTTTTAAAAATTCATTCATATCGGCAATAACACTGTAAAAACTGTTCCTATATTATTTTGGGAATCAAAACTCAATCTGCCTTTATGCTTTTCAATAATTTCCCTGGCTATAATAAGTCCCAATCCCCTTCCCTTGCTTTTTGTCGTAAAAAATGGAGTAAAAATTTTGTTGCGGATATTTTCAGGAATCCCTCCGGCTTCATCGATAATAGTAAATTTTGCCATCGATGACAATCGTTTTTTATTTGAATCTCTGTATTTAATTGTGGTGTCTATCGTATAAAATATTTTAATATTGCCTTCCGGATTTGCCTCACAGGCATTTTTTATAATATTATAAAATGCCCTGTACAACTTGTCCCTGTCGCCGTTTATTTTTTTTAAATCGGTTGAAATCTCTGTAGAAAAACTGACATTTTTAAATAAAACCTGGAGTGAGGCAAGCATTTCTTCAAAAAATTCCAAAATATAAAATTCCCTGTAGTTAAGATTTATATCCAGAATAAAACCGAATTCATCCACAAAATTTTCCAGCCGGCTGCATTCATTATCTATTATCTCAGTACATTTAAGCGTGTAACTATCTTTACTCTTATTTTTTAGAAGCTGAACCGTTCCATTTATCACAGTCAGAGGATTTTTTATTTCATGCAAAAAGGAGCTTATATCAAAAAAACTGCTATATTCAGCAAAAATTTCATCCATTGGAAACAAAATGACATAAACCGTGCTTTCATACTCAGTGGACTTAATGAAAAATTTTTCCTGATTTATGTGGATAAGTTTTTCATTTCCCGCCAATTTACTGCTGAGAAAATAGGGGATATCATGAATACCTGACTTGATGAATTTTGGGAAAAGGTTCTCAGCGCTGCTGTTATATTGGGCAATTTTATTTTGTTCAATTGCAATCAGAGGCATTCCCAAAAGATCAAAATGGTCGAACAGGTCATTATTTATATTGTTCATAAATTATTTAACAACTTTTTGCTCTTCCGGGTTTCTGTAAAACGGTTCAAAGGAATACTGCTCGGAGTAACTGTCCGTAATCTTGTGGGTTTCTTTGTCCACTTTGTAATAGTAAACGTTATCCGTTGAAGGCATTACTTCATAGTCCCTGTATTTAACGGCATCTTCGGTAAAATCAATCCATGCCGGTAGTGCAGCTCTTGCACCAGTTTCCAGATTACCGATAGTTTTATATTCATCAAATCCCGTCCAGCTGCCGATAGTTAAATTAGGTGTAAATCCGACAAACCAGGCATCGATATAGTCATCTGTCGTACCTGTTTTACCTCCCATTACACGGTGAATATGACTGGCCCTGCGGCCGGTTCCGTTTTCTATGACATTTATCAGCATATCCGTCATAATCTGGGCAGTCTCAGGTTTCAGCGTCCTTTCTGCAACTGTCGGCTTTTGTTCATAGATTATCTCGCCGCTTCTGTTAACCATTTTGGTTACATAAAAAGGCTTCATTCTTTCTCCCATATTGGGAAAGACCGAATATGCATAAACCATCTCTTTCAGCGAAATTGCACCTGAGCCAATGCTTATCGAAAGATTGTTTGCAAGGTCTGAGGTTATTCCAAATTTTTCAGCATAATTTTTTATTGTGGAAACACCGATCTGATCAGCCAGTTTAATTGTAACAACGTTTCTGGACTTGGTAAGTGCCTTCTTCAATGTTGTAAAGCCATAAAATTCCTTTTCAAAATTCTCAGGCCGCCAGAACTCGTTCTTATTTTCCATGGTTTTTATAATAGGTGCGTCAAATACCAGAGACATGGGGTTATATCCATTTTCCATCGCTGCGGAATAGACCACGGGTTTGAATAAGCTTCCCACCTGTCTTCTAGCATCCACCGCCCTGTTGAACATGGATTTTTCATAGTCATAGCCACCAACCATGGATAGAATTGCACCCGTTTTGGGATTTATAACCATAAAAGAGCCTTCAACCTGAGGCTCCTGGGTAAGCTCATAATAAGGTTCTTTCTCAGCACCTGTATTTTTTACCAGGATATAATCTCCCTCTTTTATAATTGTTCTCAAGTCATCCAGCCTGTTGCTGTCCCCTTTATAGGGGTGGGCCCACCTGCAGTCTCTAAGAAAAATGCTTGCTGTATTGTTATCAATTTTTATTTCAGCCTTATATCTGCCCACTTCGGATACTTCGGCAACAATGTAGTTCCCCTCTTCTGTTATATATGAGATATCTTTAAGTTTTTTATCAATATCACTTTCGCTTTCATTTCCTATAGGGCCGAAATACCCCTGTCTGTTTGTCACTTCGGCCAAATTCTTTTTCACAGCTTTTTCAGCTAATTTTTGAAATTTCATATTCAAAGTAGTATAAACCTTATAGCCTCTGCTTTCCAAGTCATTTATATTTAACTCTTTTTCAAGGTTGCTTATCACATAGTCCACAAAGTAGCTGGCTGTTCTTCTCATGTTGGGGGCTTCGTCAATAATTTTTATTTCTGTTTGTGATGCCTGATTGTATTCATTTTCTGTTATAAAGCCCTCTTCGTACATCCTGTATAACACATGATTTCTTCTTTCCTTGGCTTCATCCGGATTAATATGCGGAGCGTAGTATCCGGGTGCCTTCGGAAGTCCTGCTATCATTGCGCATTCTGCTAAGGTAAGATCGGATACATGTTTGCCGAAATAAAAACGTGCTGCAGCTTCCACTCCATATGCACCTCTGCCGAAATATACCTGATTCAGATACAGCTCCAGAATTTTGTCTTTGGTTAAATAATTATCTATTTTGTAGGCCAGAATAGCCTCTTTTACCTTCCGCTTAAGTTTTCTTTCCGGAGTTAAGTATATAACTTTGACAAGCTGCTGAGTTAATGTACTTCCTCCCTCAACAATGCGTCCTGCTTTAAGATTTACAAAAAACGCCCTGACAATTCCCTTTAAATCTATCCCGTCGTGCTCATAAAAACGGCTGTCTTCAACTGCAATCAAAGCCTTTTCAAGTTTATCAGGAATTTTTTCAAGACTAACCGGATATCTTCTTTTGCTGCCGAGCTCTGCAATAGTTTTATTGTCTCTGCCATATAAAATGGTGGGCTGTTTATATTTGAAATCTTTCAGTTGTTTGATGGACGGCAGTTCGCTGTTGAGCTTAAAGAAATAAGCACCAAGCCCAATAGTTACCGATAAAGTCAAGACGACAAGCAGTATGCCGGTATATAAAAGAAATTTTTTCATTTTATTTATTTTTTTGCCTTATATTCAAACAGCATATCTCTGATTTTCGCTGCTTTTTCATAGTCAAGTTCCTCTGATGCTTTATACATTTCTTTTTCCATAACTTCAATGTCTTTTTTCCTGTCACCGGTCAGCAGTCTCTCAACGGCATCATCTTCAACCTCAACTGTTACATAGTCTTTCTCGTAAATACTGTCCAGAATATTTGTTATCTCACTCTTTATCGTTTCCGGTGTTATTCCATGTTTTTCGTTATATAACTGCTGTTTTTTTCTTCTTCTGTTTGTTTCCTCAATAGCGAATTTCATCGATTTCGTCATTTTGTCTGCATAAAAAATAGCTTTGCCGTTTACATTACGTGCTGCGCGGCCTATTGTCTGTATAAGGGATCTGTCAGAACGCAGGAAACCTTCTTTGTCAGCATCAAGTATTGCAACAAGGCTTACTTCGGGAATATCAAGCCCTTCCCTCAACAAATTTATACCCACCAGCACATCAAACTTCCCAAGCCTCAGCTCTCTGATTATTTTTATCCGCTCCAGAGTATCAATTTCCGAATGCAAATACTCAACCCTTAACCCCATCTCTTTATAATATCTTGTCAGATCCTCAGCCATCCTTTTTGTAAGAGTTGTCACAAGAATCCTTTCGCCTTTTTCAACAATACTGTTAATCTCGCTGTATAAGTTGTCCACCTGGTTTTTTGCCGGCCTAACTTCGATTGCCGGGTCCATAAGTCCGGTGGGTCTGATGATTTGTTCAACAACAGTATTGCCGGAATCAGTAATTTCAAAGTCAGCGGGTGTTGCACTGACATATAAAACCTTATCCAGCCTTTTATTAAACTCATCAAATCTAAGCGGTCTGTTGTCAAGAGCTGAAGGCAGTCTGAAACCAAACTCCACAAGTGTTGACTTTCTGGATCTGTCACCCTTGAACATCCCCCTGACCTGAGGAATTGTGATATGTGACTCGTCCACAATCACAAGTGAATCCTCGGGGAGATAACTAAGCAGTGTCGGCGGAGTATCTCCCGGATTGCGCCCGTCGAAGTATCTCGAATAATTTTCGATACCGTTGCAGTACCCCGTTTCCTCAATCATCTCTATATCGTACATTGTTCTTTGAGTAAGCCTCTGGGCCTCAACAAGTTTGTTTTCTTTTTCGAGTATAGCTGTCCGCTCCAAAAGATCGGATTTGATTTGTTTTATAATTTTATCCACACTCACAGCGGATGTCACGTAGTGTGTATTGGGGTAAACGGCAATTTTCGGTCTCTCCTTTATTGTTTTCCCCGTTATAGGGTCAAATTCGGAAAGCCTTTCCACCTCATCACCGAAAAATTCTATTCTGTAAGCTAAACTGTCCTCATGCGACGGAAAAACTTCAACAGTGTCACCTTTAACACGAAAAACACCTCTGTGAAAATCATAATCATTCCTGTCGTATTGTATATCCACCAGTTTCTGCAACACCTCTTCCATGCTCCGGTCATCGCCGGTTTCAAGGGTGACAAGCATTCCGTAATAGGCTTCCGGAGAACCTAATCCATAAATACATGATACACTTGCAACAATTATAACATCTCTTCGCTCGAGCAGACTTCTTGTGGCTGAATGGCGCATTTTATCTATGTTGTCATTAATGGAAGAATCCTTTTCTATGTATGTATCAGACTGGGGGACATAAGCCTCAGGCTGGTAATAATCATAATAACTCACAAAATATTCCACTGCGTTATCAGGGAAAAATCTTTTGAATTCGCCGTAAAGCTGGGCAGCAAGCGTTTTATTGTGAGCAATAATCAGTGTCGGAACTTCAAGCTGTTGTATAACGTTTGCCATGGTGAATGTTTTGCCGGAGCCTGTGACACCCAAAAGCACTTCTCTTTTGACGTTGTCACGGTAATTTTCGACTAGCTGTGAAATTGCCTCCGGCTGATCACCGGTGGGCTGGTAGTCCGATACCAAATCAAAAGTCATTCAATCCTTCCCGGATCATTAAATACAGTGAAACCTTTTTTACCGGTTAACCCGGCCAGTGTCATATTGGACTTTTCTGCCAAATCAATCCCCAATTTAGACGGAGCAGTGCGTGAAACAACGATCGGAATCTCTGCACGGCTGCATTTTAGTATCATTTCAGAGGTTAATCTGCCCGTCGAAATCAAGATACCGTCTCTTGATAAGTCTTTCAAAACAATACCGCCTACAACTTTATCTATAGTATTGTGTCTGCCTATATCATCAGATGTAAAACAGTCACCATCAGAACCGGCAAAATAAGCCTTATGGACACACCTGGTTGCACTGTGCAAATCGGATTCTTTTTCCATAACCCCGAAGTGATTCAAAATATCTGCGGCACTGATTTTAAATGCTGAATCAATTGTTTTTATGTCATCATATGTTTTATCCAGCACTTTGCCGCCGCCGCATCCGGATGTAATGGTCCACGTGGAGTTGCTGCCCAACGGTCTCGGATCTTTTAGATAAACATATATGTTATAATTTTCACACATCCTGTAATTAACTACATCATCCGAAGTGTTTATTATCCCGGAAGTAAATAGGAACCCATATGTAAATTCCTTTTGCTGTTCAGGAATAAGCATAACAGATGCAAAAAACTCTCCGTTTACATGAATATTGTGCCTTATTTCTTTGATAATAAGGGATTCTTCTTCAGCGAATGTGCCGTCATACCTGATTGTCTTACAGCGTGTAACCAATTTTTTTGAGAATTTCCACTGCATCTTTGTAATCCTTCTTTGTATTTATATTGATAAAACTCAGCATATTCTCATCAAACTGCCTGCACTCTTCTTCATCCACATATCTGACGTCAATCTCATCCATCATATCAATAATGCGGTAATTACCTTTAAAATATTGCTTTTTCAAATTAGTCAATAGACATTTACTGTAAAACCCCGTCAATGTATGTATCTTATTATTAGTTTTCGGGAGAACTGCATCCCCGTCTTTTAAAGACATATATTCTACAAGCTTCCTTTGAACAAAAGGAGTATCAGCCGAGGCAACAAAAACCTTTTCGTATTTGGAATTTAATAATGCAGTAATAATCCCAACCAACGGACACTGTTTGTCATAAACATCGGCAAGTAATCTCACATTGTTTAAATCGCTGAATTTGCCGGGATTTTTGCATATAACCATTGTATCATCAGATAAATCTGAAAGGCCGTCAGCCAGAATTGAAGTCAGACTTCTGCCGTTAATAGCCGTCAGGGTTTTATCCTGTCCAAAACGTCTGCTCTGACCGCCGGCAAGTATTGCAACAGAGAATTCACAGCCTGCTTCCATAATCTGCCTTTCCTTTATAGATTATATAGATAAAGATTCCTCCGGTCTATTACTTCGAGTAATTTTTCTATTATAGCCGGATTTAAACTGCAGTCCACCCCCATAAAAATATTGGGCTTAACATTGGGACCATGATAATCACTGCCTGCGGTATAAAAACAATTATTTTCATCAGCAACTGACCGAAAGAATCTTACTTCCACGGAATTGTGATAACTGGAAAACACCTCGACAGCGTCAAAAGGAAAATCAAACAAATCGGGCATTATATTGCCGGGATTAAGTATTGGATGTGCCATTGAAAAAACAGCTCTGCCGTACATTTTGTCAAAAAATTCTCCGATATCAATCAGGGGCACGTGAACGTGAGCTAAACCGCCTTTTGCGAAAAAATCAAAATAGAAACTTGTATAGGGCGAATATGATTTTTCCCCTTCAATATATTCTGAAAGCAAAGTTTTATTATCTTCATTTTTCAGCAGCGTATTGAGAAATGTTACTCCGGAAGGGACATTGCCAACTGCATAATTCATCAAATCATTAAAACTTATCTTAAACCCCAGATTCTTAAGGGCTTTTACCCTTGCATGAGCCTGCTTTAGTTTATTTTCATTTATTATTTCAAATACGCTATGAAGAGCCTCATCTTCAGAGGTTATACCATAAGCCAGAACATGTACCTCATGTTCACCGTAGAAGGTTGAAAATTCTGCAGCGGGTATCATAACGGTACCAATGTCCCTTTTAAAGCCTTTTAACTTGTTATATCCGCTAATGGTGTTATGGTCGGCTATTGCAAAATATTCTATATTTTTCTGTTTGACATATTTTAATATTTCTTCAGGAGAATATTCACCGTCGGATGAACAGTTAGAGTGTATATGCAGATCAATTATCATATATCAGGCATTAAACCCCAGATCAAAAGCCTTTAAATTGTATTCAACGGTTTTTGGAGGAACTTTTTCGCTTATTACATTCTCCCAATATTGTTTTTCAAAAGGAAGCAATGTGGCAAGCTTACCTAAAACCACTGTACTTGTCACTTTTCTGTTAAGCGCCTGTTCTGCCAAATCAAATGCATCTATCATATAACTCTTGTTAAATTTCTTTATATTATCTTCCACATAATTTTCAGGATATTCTTCCTCTCCGCCTGCAGTACCCGGCGCATGAATTCTGCCGCTGTTAAGTATCAAACTGGTTCTTTTATTTATATATTCAAGATATCTCAAAAATTCCATCCTTTCAAAAGATACCAGTATATCCACACTGCCCACCGGAATTACGGGCGAAGCTATTTTTTCACCAATTCTAACATGGCTGACAACACTCCCACCCCTCTGTGCCATTCCGTGTATTTCACTTTTTTTCACATCATAGCCTGCAGATAAAGCCACATCACAGACGATATCGCTGGCTAAAACTGTTCCCTGTCCGCCGACACCAACCATTAATATATCAAGTTTCATGAAAACTCCTTAAATTCTGCCACTTTTTATTCGCCGCGTTTTTTTATAGCTTCAAATTTGCAGACTTTCGGACAAAGCCCGCATCCTGTGCACAGTGTTTCGTCTATGAATGCAAGTCTCTTTTCGCTGTCCCATAGAATAGCCGGGCAACCCAGTCTCACACATGCTTTGCATCCTGTACACTTATCTTCAAGAATGTAGTACGGACTTGAAATAACACTTTTATCTGCAAATATGCACGGTCTGTTAGTAATTATTACACTCAATTCCTCTCTGGCTGTTTCTTCCTTAAGGGTATTCAGGCATTCTTCAACATTAAAAGGATCCACCACTTTCACATGACTGATTCCCATACCCCTGCACAACACCTCTATGTTAACCTGAGGAGCAGGAGAACCTTTTATCGAAAGACCTGTGGCAGGGTTTGGCTGATGTCCTGTCATCCCTGTTATTCTGTTATCAAGAATAATTACAGTTGATGTTCCGGAATTGTAAAAAGAATTTATAAGTCCGTTAATACCTGTATGCAAAAAAGTTGAATCGCCGATTACCGCTACTGATTTTCTGGCATATTCGCCATTGGAGCCTTTGTCTATGCCATGTGCCATCGATACACTGGCACCCATACAGATTGTAGAGTGCATAGCAGACAACGGAGGCAGAAGACCGAGCGTATAACACCCTATATCTCCGGCGGCAAACAGTTTCAGTTTATTTATAGCATGAAAAATACCCCTGTGGGAACAACCGGGACACATATTCGGCGGACGTTGAGGCAGCTTGTCATTGATATCACTGTAGAGCGGTTTATAGTTTCTGCTGACATATCCTTTTTCAGAAAATATATCATTTAAACGTTCAACAGAAAGCTCACCCATAAGTGATCTGTTCAAGTTTTCCACATTAATACCGTGTGCCTTCAGCTCATTTTCTATAAATGGATCAAGTTCTTCAACCACAAAAAGTTTTTTCACTTTCCCGGCAAACTTTTTTATCCCATCTAAAGCAAGAGGATAAACCATATCAAGCTTAAGAACGGAAGCTTTTGGTAAAGCCTCTTTAACATATTGATAGGCAATCCCGGAGGAAACTATCCCTATGTCTGTATTGTTTATTTCCTCGTGTATAAAATCACTTAAATTGTGATTCAAATCACTTTGAATCTGTTCAAGTCTGTCTTCCACAAAATAATGCCTTTTACGTGCATTGGCCGGCACCATGACCCATTTCGGAATATTGACTTCCAGTTCTTTTCGTTCAGTTTCTTTTCTGCTGCCGAGTTCAACAACAGACATGCTGTGGGAAAGTCTTGTAACCGATCTGAGTAGAACAGGAGTGGAGTATTTTTCTGATATTTCCATCGCTTTCTGAACAAAATACTTGGCCTCGCTGCTGTCGGCAGGCTCCAGCATAGGTATTTTTGCAAACCTTGCATAATGACGGCTGTCCTGCTCGTTCTGAGAGCTGAACATATTGGGATCATCTGCAACAACTACAACCAAACCTGCATTTACTCCGGTGTAGCTCAAAGTCATTAAAGGATCTGATGCCACATTCAGCCCGACATGCTTCATACATGTCATTGACCGTGTTCCTGCGAGACTTGAGCCGATGGTAACTTCCATGGCCACTTTTTCATTTGTAGCCCATTCGGAATATATTTCATCAAAATATTTTATATTGTCAGTAATTTCACTGCTTGGTGTTCCCGGGTAAGAACTTACAACGCCGATTCCTGCCTCATAAGCACCTCTGGCTATTGCAGCATTGCCGCTCAACACACGTTTTGTCATCAATTTCTACTCCCAGTTTTTTAACAGTTCCAGCAATCTGCTGTCAGGATAGTTTTTAGCAAATTGATCCAGCTTTTTTTGTGTATAACCTGATTTTAAAAGTTCTCTGTAGTCCCATAATCTTTCCAGATAAGAGCCTTGTGTATATTGGGACAAATTTATGCTTTCCCCAAGATCATAAAGGAGGCTATCAGCCAATTCTTTATATGAGCCTCCGGTTTTATTGAGAAGCTCTTTTGCTTTTTCAATATTTCCGGCATTCAGGTAGAGGTTTGCGGCTCTGTATCTGGCATAAGATGCAGTTTCATCCACTTCAGTGCCTACTCTAAGAAAACTTTCAACCTGCCGGCTGGCGAGATTATCCGTTTGAAACATTAGCTCATACTGGCCTAATCTGCTGATTTTCTGCTGTTTATTACTTTGAATCACGGTAAAGACACCGTAAATGACTATGATGGCAAGGATTACTCCTCCGATGGATATCATTATCTTTTTGAAGTTTTTTTCAAGAAATGCCTCTACCTTATCGACAGGTACCTCTTCACTCTTATGCTGCTTTTTCTTGGCCATTTAAACCTCCAGTTTGGAATTGAAAATAAATTTATTGTTTTCAAAAGTTTTTCTTATTTCTTCATCCCTCAGTCCGCAGCCTCTTAAAATTTTAACTGCCATATCAGAGGTGACGGCATCACCCGGCTCATGAAAATCATTATTAATAACGAGATTTGCCCCTGTTTTAAGTGCAGTTTTAGCTACATGACCGTTGGTGAGGCTGTGCCCCTTCCTTGTTGTTATTTCAAGATAAACATTATTTTCGGCAGCCATTGAAGCATCTTCCTCACTAATCAATCCCGGATGAGCAAGGATATCCACGCCGGCTTCAATAGCGGCTCTGTTGGTGCCGTTTTTTACAGGCTCAACAATTGTTTCGCCATGCACAATGATTATATCGGCTCCATTTTCCTTTGCCATATTCTTCAGTTCGTAAATTTCATCCGGTTGTACGTGCGTGAATTCAACACCCACAAGTATGCTGAAGTTGGGATTACTTGAGTTTATTTTTGTTTTTAGTCTGAGCTGATTTTCGAGTATAAATCTGAAATTAGTCAAATCTGCATGGTCAGTTAAAGCAATTCCTTTATAACCGAAAGCCTCGGCCCTCATGGCCGCCTCTGCAGGGACTAATCCGCCGTCACTAAATATTGTATGTGTATGCAAATCGTATTCAAACATAAGCTTCAATAATATTCAAAACTCACTAAAAATCAACAATAAGTTTTTTTGGCATCACTCCAAAATTCACATAAAGTTAGCTAACATACTACTGATTTCAATATTATATGCTCACTCAACATTCTAAACGATTTCAACCAAATCAACTATTTCACTACCTCACTACTTCACTATCTCACCAGTTCACTATAAATGATACCTTTCTTTACATTTTTTCACAATTAATTCTTGTGCATCAACCTTGTGATAAGATATAATTAAAGCAGAAAAACTGCAAACAGGTTTTTGTTATTATATTTTATCAAAAAAGCTGATGTGGGTTTAATTGTTTTTGAAGTGTTAAAAATTTATTGGCAAGGAGGCAGCAATGGATTTTCCTTTTTGGATTCATCCTTATATTTCAGGAGGTCAGCTGATTGCATCAATAGCAATACTGCATGTTTTCATTTCTCACTTTGCAGTTGGAATGGGGCTGTATGTGGTGCTGGCAGAACAGAAAGCTGTGAAAAATGAAGACGGGGAACTACTGAAATTTGTAAAAACAAACAGCTCTTTAATACTTTTTATCTCAGCTATTTTAGGGGCACTGACAGGTGTCGGGATATGGTTCAGTATTGCACTGGTTTCACCGGCCGGAACCGGCTCTTTAATTTCCATTTTTGTGTGGGGATGGGCCAGCGAATGGGTATTTTTTGTTCTGGAGATATCCGCTCTGCTTATGTATTACTATACATGGGACAAAATCAGCCATAAAACACATATCTTTATAGGCTGGCTGTATTTCATCGGAGCATTTTTCAGTCTTGTTATTATCGCAGGGATAATAGCCTTTCAGCTTACTCCCGGAACATGGAATACGGACAGGACATTTTGGAGTGCATTCTTCAATGCCAGCTATCTGCCTCAGGTTGTGGGAAGATTTGGAATCAGCCTGATTCTGGCAGCCGTTTATTCCACACTTGTTCTCTCCTTTACAAAAAATGAGAGGGTTAAAAAAACTGCCGGACACTTTTCCGGGGTATTTGCTGCCGCAGGGTTCATTCTGACATTTGGCGGATTTTACTGGTGGGAAATCTCACTGCCTCAAAATATACAGGGACTCCTATCCGGGGGCAATGCCATACTTACCAACTTTTTCAGGTACGCATCTTTCACTGCACTCGGTCTTGCAATTGTTTCTCTTTTCTTCACCTTTGTAATTCCTAAGAAAATAAACATTGTAGTGGCAGTGATTTTGATGGTAACAGGACTTTATAGTTTCGGATATTATGAATTTGCCAGAGAACGTGCCAGAAAACCTTTCATTATCATGGACTATATGTATGCCAACGGAATATTGAAAAGTGAGGTCAGCAGACTAAACAAAGATGGCATCCTTTCAGAAGCCGACTGGACTCTGCTGGGCAAACCGGATACAAAAATCTCAAAAGGAAGGGCTGTCTTTGAAGCGGAATGTGTGAGCTGCCATGAAATCGAAGGTTATAATGCCCTGAAACCAAAAGTGCAGGGTATGGGTGAACAGGATTTAGCTTTTTTCCTCACAATGCTTGATTCCAACCCCCTGATGCCGCCTTTTGTGGGAACGGAAACGGAAAGAAAGGCGCTGGCAGCGTATATAAACAAAGAAGTAAACGGAGGTTCATAATGGAAAGCTTAAATATAATTCCCTCTTTTCTCCCCATAGGAATATCATCCCCTCCTGCACTATTTGTGTTTTTCCTGACTTTCACATTTTTCCTGCATATAATTTTTGTTAATCTCACTCTGGGCGGGAGTTTATTGCTGCTCAGCTCCAAATACATTTCGAAAATTTATGGTGATAACAACTATAATATGATTGCCGAAGAGTTAGGATATTTAAACACTTTTAATATATCACTGACAGTGACGACAGGTGTCGCTCCTTTACTGTTCGTGCAAACAATTTACGGCAATTTCTTTTATACTTCTTCGTTTCTGCTGTCATTTAAATGGCTTTTTGTGCTGGCTGCGGTTATTTTTGCCTACTATTTCTATTATCTGTACAAAATGAAGCCTCTGTATATAAGGTATTCCGGAGGCAAAGGAATTATTTTTATTGTTCTTGCCGCACTGCTTTTTCTTTATGTGGCATTTATGCTTGTTAGCAACACAGTTCTTTCAACGCACCCTGAAGCCTGGAAAGAAGTATATCTGAATAAAAGAGCTTTCTTTGACCTTCCGACACTCTTGCCCAGGTATATACATTTTGTGTTTGCAGCTACTGCTTTTGCCGGACTTTTTCTCATGGTGTACTCCAGAATGAGAAAATCATTTTCTAAGGAACTGAAAGAAAAAATGTACAGTTTCGGGAAAAAATCGTTCTTTGTTGTAACACTGGCTCAAATACCGGTTGGAATCTGGCTTCTGCTTTCCCATGAAAAAGAAATAATGATGCTTTTAATGGGAGAAAGTCTGTTGGGAACAGTTTCTTTTATTATTGCCTTAATCGCTGCAGCGGCTGCTCTTGCTGTGGTACTGCTAAAGAAAGACAATATCTATCTTTTCGCAGGCCTGGGGGTTGTGATAACAATTTTCATGGTGCTTATCCGAAGAACCATAGAAAACGGTTATTTCAGCAAATATGTAAATATCTATAATATGGAAACCAACCCCCAATGGGGAATTTTTATAATATTCCTTGTACTGCTGGTTGCAGTTTTGGGAATATTAGGTTTTACACTTTTCAAAATTAACAGAGAGTTAAAACCGGAGAATAAATAATTTTTCCTGTCTCCGGCAAAAACAGCCAATGAATTATAAACAGAGCGGAATATATACTTATCCGCTCTGTTAACCAATCAGCAACACTAACCAAATAACTGATATTATGGAACTTTTTAAGCAATGAATTTTTTATTCTAATGCTGCTAATTACTTAGAACGATATCAAAAATCTATACTTGATTATTTGAAAATTACCACTTATTATTTTTTTAATTATCTTTTGTTAACAAAGCTTTTACGTTTTAATGCTTATTTTAAAGGAGGTTGTGCTTCAATGGAGGACAATAAAAGGGAAAACAAAGGCAGCAAAAAGAAAAATAACCTAAAGATCAATTACCAGGAGATAAAAAAACGGTTAAATGAAGAACCTCAGCTATCTGCTAATGCGGTAACGGTCCTCAGAAGGCGTTACCTTAAGAAAGATGAAGAAGGCAATGTCATTGAATCTCCCAAAGAAATGTTTCAGCGTGTTGCCATTAATATAGCTCAGGCTGAGCTGTTATATAATAAAGACTGCGACATAAGTAAAACAGCAGAAGCTTTTTACAATGAAATGGTATCTCTTAGGTTTTTGCCAAATTCACCCACACTTATGAATGCCGGCAAAGAGCTTCAGCAGCTTTCTGCATGCTTTGTGCTGCCGGTAAACGACTCACTGGAAGAAATTTTTGAATCTGTTAAGCATACCGCGCTTATACACAAATCAGGAGGCGGCACAGGTTTCTCTTTTTCAAGGCTGCGTCCCAAAGATGACGTGGTGAAAACTACAAAGGGTGTTTCCAGCGGTCCCGTTTCCTTTATGAGTGTTTTTGATTCTGCAACAGAAACTATAAAACAGGGAGGCACAAGGCGCGGTGCCAATATGGGTATCTTACGTATTGACCACCCGGATATAATGGATTTTATTTATGCCAAAAGGGATAAATCCCGTCTTACCAATTTTAATCTTTCAGTGGGTATAACAGAAGAGTTCATGAAAGCAGTTGATGAAAACCGTGAATACGACCTTATTAATCCAAAAAATAAAAAAGTATTAAAAAAGTTGAATGCCAGAGAAGTTTTCAATGAAATGGTAACCTTAGCCTGGGAAGGCGGTGATCCCGGAATAATTTTCCTTGACAGAATCAACAGAGACAACCCCACCCCGCAAGTCGGTGAAATTGAGAGTACAAACCCTTGCGGAGAGCAGCCGCTGCTGCCATATGAATCCTGCAATCTCGGCTCAATTAATGTGAGCAGGTTTGTTGATAACGGTAATATTAAGTGGGAAGAGCTACAAAACACAGTAAAAACGGCTACACACTTTCTGGACAATGTTATCGACATGAACAAATACCCTATAAAACAGATAGAGGATATGACAAAAAGAAACAGAAAAATCGGACTCGGCATAATGGGATGGGCAGACATGCTATCAAAGCTGGACATTCCTTATAACTCCGAGGAAGCTTTAAAGCTGGCTGAAGACCTTATGAAATTTATTAGAGACAAAGGCAGAGAAGCATCATCAGAGATTGCAAAAATAAGAGGCAATTTCCCAAATTTTGAAGGAAGTATTTATCCGGGACTTGGTTTTGAATACATGAGAAATGCCACTATAACCACCATTGCTCCCACCGGAACTATATCTATAATAGGCGGAAGTTCCAGCGGAGTGGAGCCTTACTTTGCAATAGCTTTTTACAGAAATGTGATGGACAACGACAAGCTTGTGGAAGTCTGCCCTACTTTCCGTGAAATATCTAAAAAGGAAGGATTTTTCAGCTCGGAGCTTTTTGAATACATTGCAGAAAAAGGTACGGTAAAAGAGAGCACAGTGGTGCCGGAAAAATACAAGAAAGTTTTTGTCACTGCTCATGAAATATCTCCAAACTGGCACGTCAGAATGCAGTCGGCATTCCAGAAATTTACCGACAATGCTGTGAGTAAAACTGTAAACTTTGCCAATGAAGCTACTCCTGATGATGTAAGAGAGGTATATGAACTGGCATATAAAGAAGGTTGTAAAGGTATTACAATATACAGGGACGGATCCAGAACCGGCCAGGTTTTAAATGTAGGTACATCTAAAGATAAAGAAGAGGGTAAGGAAGAAGAAAAATTCCTTGAAGTAAAAGGTACTTTCAGCCCCAAACCCAGGCCGAAAATGCTTATGGGAAGAACTATCGAAATGATGACAGGCTGCGGCAAACTGTATGTAACTATCAATTACGATGAAGAAGGAGAACCTTTTGAGGTTTTCACAAGCATGGGCAAAGCAGGCGGCTGTGCCCAAAGTCAGTGTGAGGCAATGGGCAGACTTATTTCACTCGCATTAAGAAGTGGAGGAGAACCGGAAACCATTATTAAACAGTTGAAAGGAATTTCCTGCCATATGAGGTACGGTTTCGGTCCTAATCAGGTTTTAAGTTGTGCTGATGCAGTGGGCAAAGCGATTGAAAAAGCAGTAAGTAACCCTATAGAAATAAGCGTGATTAATCAGGAGAAAGTAACGGTAGATAAACTTCTTGAAGAAGCCGAAAAGGGAGAAAAAAATGTTGAAGAGAAAACAGACACTCCTACTGTAAAAAACGGTGCCTGTCCTGAGTGCGGCGGCCCGATTCAGCATGTGGAAGGTTGTGACGTATGTTACTCCTGCGGCTATTCACACTGCTCTTAAAAGATAATTTATGAAACATGACAGGACAGCTTCAGTTTGTATCTCAGTCTGAAGCTGTCCCTATTTTTCGATATTAACTTCTGAAATTTTTGTTTCTCCGAGTATTTGTTGTGCAAATTTTTCAAATGAGCACGCGTCGTCAGTTACAAATATTTCTCTTTTGCCATTTTCTTTAAATGGAATATTCAGGTTTTCTATGTCTTTTAGTATTGCTTCAGCAGAATCAACAATGTTAATATCCGGGAAAAGTGATTTTATGCGCTCCTTTAACAGAGGATAATGTGTGCACCCCAATATCAGCGTATCTATTCCTTTTCTGTGAAGTGTTCCGACATATTCTTTTATTACCATATCCGTTATTTCGTGATGGATTCTACCTTCTTCCACAAGGGGGACGAAAAGCGGACAGGCTTTTTGATACACATCAATGTCTTCGTTTATTTTTTTTATTGCATTATAGTAGGAGCGGCTTTTCACCGTTCCATTTGTTCCTATAATACCAATTCTTTTGTTGAGACTTGTTTTAACTGCCTGGTAAGAACCGGGTGCAACAACACCGATAACAGGTACGCCGAATTTTTCCCGAAGAAAATCAATTGCATAAGAGGAAGCCGTATTGCAGGCTATCACAAGGGCGTCCACATTAAAATTAGAAATGAGAAAGGATGCACATTCTCCACTGTAACGTCTTACGGTGGAAGGAGATTTGTTGCCGTACGGAACCCTTGCCGTATCTCCCAGATAGAACAAATCCGCTTCAGGAAAATTTTCGGCAATACTTTTAAAAACAGTAAGCCCCCCTACTCCGGAATCAAAAATACCTATTGTCACTGTCGCTCCTGTTTGGTTCAACGTTCAAAGTTCTAGGTTCAAAGTTCCAAACTAAACTACCCCTACAACCCTTACTACCTTCAACAACATCTAACTACATCAAACAACCTCTATTTATACGTATCCTTAAACAGTTTGTATTCGATAGAATCCACCATGGCCTGATAACTTGCATCAATGATGTTTTGTGCAACACCTACAGTGCCCCAGGCATCCGTCTCATCTTTGGATTCTATCAGAACCCTTGTTATAGCCTTTGTACCGTCTTTACCGGTAAGAATCCGTACTTTATAATCCACAAGATCCATAGTCTTTAAGCTGGGGTAGAATTTTTCCAGAGCCTTTCTCAGAGAATTATCAAGAGCATTAACCGGGCCGTTGCCTATTGCTGCTGTATGCTCAATATCTCCTCCGACTCTCAGCATAACGGTAGCCTCTGCAAATGGAGGTTCAATGGCACTTCTTTTTTCGTCTATAACGCGGAAGCTCAAAAGGTCAAAAAACTTTGTAAAGTTACCTATAGCTTTACGAACCAGAAGTTCAAAAGAAGCCTCAGCACCTTCATATTGAAACCCTTTATTTTCAAGTTCTTTCAGTTTTTCCAACAGACTGTTCATATTTGGATCATTGCTGTCGAGTTCAAGGCCAAAATCCTTTGCTTTGTACATAAGGTTACTTTTGCCTGAAAGATCGGAAACAAGTACCCGCTGAGTGTTGCCGACGAGTTCGGGTTTAATATGTTCGTAGGTTCTGGCATTTTTCAAAATAGCACTTACATGAACTCCGCCTTTATGAGCAAAAGCAGCTCTGCCGACATAAGGCTGGTGAATATTGTGTTTGAGATTTCCGAGTTCGTTGACAAGCCTGGAAAGAGACCAGAGTTTTTTCAGTTTTTCATCTTCCACACAGTCATAACCATATTTCAACTGAAGGTTTGGTATAATTGAGCAGAGGTTCGCATTACCGCATCTTTCCCCGTATCCGTTTATCGTTCCCTGAATGTGTGTAATACCATTGCGGACAGATAAAACAGAGTTGGCGACGGCACATTCGCTGTCATTGTGGCAGTGAATACCAAGGGGGTAATCCCCAGTAACTTCTCTTACTTTCTTGATTATATCAACCAATTCATCGGGCATAGTCCCGCCGTTTGTATCACACAAAACAAGGCAATCGGCTTTTGCATCCATAGCAGCCTTAAGCGTTTTTAACGCATACTCAGGGTTGGCTTTGTAACCATCGAAAAAGTGTTCAGCATCGTAAAAAACATTGCTGACCTTTTTTTTCAGATATGCAATTGTATCATTGATAAGTTCCAGATTATTTTCCAGAGATATTTTTAAAGCTTCGGTAACATGCAAATCCCACGTTTTGCCGAAGATTGTTATATTGGCCGCTCCACTTTGCAAAAGCGCCTGAATGCTTTCGTCATTCTCACAGCTTTTTTTCGCCCTTCTTGTGCTGCCGAATGCGCATATTTTTGCCGGATTTACTTTGGATTTTTTAACTTCGTTAAAAAATTCGATATCCCTGGGGTTAGAGCCAGGCCATCCCCCTTCGATAAAATCAATTCCGAAATCATCAAGCTCTTCGGCTATCCGTACCTTGTCCTGTACGGTAAAGTTAACATCTTCCGACTGAGTACCGTCTCTGAGTAAAGTATCATAAAGTACTAAAGTTTTATCTTCATGAGGCATCTTCTCCCTCCGGCAATAATTTTTCATGTAATACCCTGACAGCAAGTTCCGAATATTTTTCTTCAATTACAGCTGAAATTTTTATTTCACTTGTGGAAATCATCTGTATATTGATATTATTTTCCTGTAGTGTTTTGAACATATCAGCAGCAACACCGGCATGGCTTTTCATACCAACACCCACAACCGATATTTTAGCAATCTTTTCATCGCTGATAACATCCTTAGCTTCTATATCTTTGGCAACCTTTTCACACACATCCATTGCTCTTAAAAGATCTGTTTTAGCCACAGTGAAGGAAAGGTCTGTTTTCAACTCAACACTTACGTTCTGGATAATCATGTCAACATTTATATGATTTTCGGCCAGTCTGCCAAAAATTTCAGCTGCAATCCCCGGTCTGTCCGGAACACCCCTTATAGTAATTTTTGCCTGATTTTTATCTGCTGTTACACCTGAAACAATAACTTTTTCCATCTCTATATCCTCCTTTGTAACTAATGTACCGGGTTTTTCTTCCATAGATGACAGTACCATTATATCAACACCATATTTCATGCCGAATTCAACGCTTCTCGATTGAAGGACTTTTGCCCCCAGCGATGAGAGTTCAAGCATTTCCTCATATGATACTTTATCAAGTTTTCTTGCTCCTCTGACAATGCGGGGATCAGCCGTATAAATACCATCAACATCCGTATATATTTCGCAGACATCCGCATTTATAGCAGCAGCTATTGCCACAGCCGTAGTATCTGAACCGCCTCTGCCGAGTGTTGTTATATCTCCGGTCTCCGGGAAAATACCCTGAAAACCTGCAACAACACAGATTTTGCCTTTACTTATCGCCTCTTTCAAGCGCTCAGCACTGATTTCCTTTATTCTGGCCTTTGAATGTGCGCCATCGGTAACCATCCCTATTTGGGGACCGGTAAAGGATATCGCATCATAACCCATCTCTTTCAATGCCTGGGTAACAAGGGCGATACTCGCCTGTTCTCCGGTTGAAACAAGCATATCGTATTCTCTTGGATCATATTTGGGGCTTATTTCTGTTAGCAAATTTATAAGTCTGTCGGTTTCCCCGCCCATTGCAGAACAGGTGACCACTACGTCGTGCCCTTCATCTTTGCGTTTGGCTATTCTTTTTGCAACATTTTTAATCCGCTCTACTGAGCCGACGCTGGTTCCACCGAATTTCATGACCACCAAGCTCATCGTATACCTCCTGGGTTAAATTATCGATTTATTAATAAAATAATCAGCTATCTTATAACCATCATTGATGTCAAAAGAAGGTTTTATAAATTCAGAAAAATATACATTTTCATCCTTTTTCACATTACTGCCGTAAATTATTGCCGGTACAGGATCGGCAACATGTGTTTTTAATGAAATGGGTGTGGGGTGATCAGGAGTAAGGAGAATTCTGAAATCATCAAAATTGCTGAGTCCGTCCATTATAATCGGCAGCATGATTTTATCAATATTCTCAACAGCATTAATTTTCTCTTCGGCACTTCCCATATGCCCGGCTTCATCCGGTGCTTCAACATGGACAAAAACATAATCTTTATTTTTAAGTGAGTTTACAGCATATTTTGCTTTGCCCTCAAAGTTTGTATCGATAAAACCGGTGGCTCCGGGTACATCAATAACATCAAGTCCTGCAAATTTGCCTATTCCCTTTATCAAGTCCACAGCCGCCACTACAGAACCACTCACTCCATATAATTTTTGAAACGAATCCAAGAGCGGTTTTCTGCCTTCCCCCCAAAGCCATATGCCGTTTGCATTTTCTGACTCCATGTTTGCTATAATATCATTAGCCCTTTTCATAACAGCCTTTAATTTTTCTGCACCTCTGCCGGCGGGCAGATAGTCGCTAATATATTTACCCATTATATCATGAGGCGGTGTGGATGTTAAGTTATAGTCGCAGTTTCTAACAATCATGAGATTTCTGTAACCGACACCGCTGTAAAATTCAAAGCCTTCATTTTTAAATTCCTTATTAAGCATCCTGATGATTTTTTCTGCTGTTTCCTGGGAAACGTGTTCCCCACTGAAGTCATCCATTTTGGAATAATTTTCAGAATAAGTTACAATATTACAACGAAAGGACATATCGTTATCATCCAGATCTATCCCTTTACTGGCAGCTTCCAGAGGGCTTCTGCCGGTGTAATATTTGCGGGGATCGTAACCAAATACACTGAGATTGCAGATATCACTGCCGGGATACATGCCTTCGGGAACAGTATGTATTTTTCCGCAGGACCCGTTTTTGGCCAGATAATCCATATTAGGTATATTTGCATATTCAATTATTGTACGGTCATCCAGCTGAGGTATTCTGTAATCAGCCATTCCATCACAAAGTAAAACAAAATATTTCATTTAAACACCTTGTAAATATTATATGCCTTCCACTCTGATAACAACAGTTTTGTCTCTCACGAAATCGGAATTATCAAGCTCATCCACTGCATTTTTTACATTTCTTCCAATTGTTTCATAAGTCATAAAAACAAGAGGAACAATCTCACCAGGCGAAGTTTGGGACGGTTGTATAGCTGAATTGATACTGATATTATATTTCCCAAGTACTCCGGCTATTTTTGACAAAACCCCGGGCTTATCTTCAGCACTGAAACGCAGATAAAATGCAGACTCGATATCATTTATATCCTTTACAGGAAAATATGACTTATACTCTTTTGTAAAACCGAGAACAGGAACCCGTGACGGGCATTTACATTTCATATCCCTGGCAATTGTTATAATATCGGAAACAACTGCACTGCCGGTGGGAAGACTGCCTGCCCCGCGCCCGTAATGTATTGTTCTGTCAAGTTTATCGGATACAAAATAAACTGCATTAAAAACATCCTGAACTTTGGATAAAATATAGTTGTGGGGAATTATAGTCGGGTGTACCCGAACTTCAATATCGTTATCATTCTTTTTTGCAATGGCCAGCAGTTTTATCTTACAACCAAGTTTTTTGGCAAACTCAACATCCACACATTTGATATTAGAGATACCTTCCACAAAAACATTTTCAAAAGGCACTACAGTATTGAATGCTATTGATGAAAGGATGGAAATTTTATGTGCAGTATCAGTCCCTTCCACATCAAAAGTGGGGTCAGCTTCAGCATACCCAAGACTCTGGGCATCTATCAGCACATCGGCAAATTCCTTTTCCTCTTCCTCCATTTTGGTAAGAATATAATTTGCTGTTCCATTGATAATACCGTAAATCTCTTTAACATTATTGGCAGCCAGGTCTTCTTTAAGCACTCTGATAACGGGGATTCCGCCGCCAACACTCCCTTCAAAACCAAGACACACATTATTTTCTTCTGCAGCCTGAAAAATATCCTGTCCGTCCACTGCAAGCAGAGCTTTGTTTGCTGTTACAACATGCTTTTTATTGGCGATAGAATCCATGATAAAGGTCTTTGCAGGGCTGTAACCCCCGATCAGCTCTATAACGATATCAATCTCTTTATCATTTATGACGTCGTAAGCATCGGTGGTTTTGTTGGGGACGTTTTCCAGATAATCATCCTCAATTTCCTCAATCTTTAAATCGGCCACAGTTTTAACATTAAGGGTAAAGCCGGTTTTGTCCTTAATAACTTCTTTGTTATCCAAAAGTACTTCCAGTGTACCTCTGCCCACTGTGCCGTAACCGATAATTCCAACATTAATACTCTTTTTCACTTAAAAAACCTCCTGAAAATATAGCTTGGGATATTACTATTTAGCCTCTTCAAAGTCAAGCGCATAACTTTTAAACCAAGCTGTCAAACAAGATTTTTTATTATTTTAATTTGTTTGATTACTTCACTCCCTTTTCTAATAATTCAAAAATATCCGATTGCGTTGTCAGAAAATATTTGTTGTTTTCACTCAATGAATCAAAAATCTCAAGTTTTTTGTTAAATGCATAAAACGATTCATTAGCACTATATGCATCGGCATATATTTCAATTGTTTTGGAATCCGTCTCACCTTTAATATTTTGGACTTTTCTGTATGCTTCAGCGAGGATTATACGTTTTTCTTTGTCAGCTTTTGCACGAAGTTTTTTAGCTTCCTCTCTACCTTCGGATCTGTATCTTTTTGCAATTCTTTCCCGCTCTGAAACCATTCTGGCAAATACAGCCTTCTCGTTTTCAGGGGGCAGATCCGCCCTTTTAATACGAACATCAACAATTTCGATACCGTACACTTCTGCTTTTTTCTTAGAAGCTTTTGTTACATTTTTCATAATTTCGGCTCTGTTGTCAGCAATGACCTCCGAGAGAGTGTGATTTCCCAGCTCAACCCGTATTTCCGAGTAAATAATATCATCAAGTCTTGACATGGCACCGTTCGTTGTTCTCACAGCCTGGAAAAATTTCAAAGGATCTGCAATGCGCCATTTACAATAATTGTCCAGAAGGAGGTTTTTCTTATCCTCTGTAATCACGATCCTCGGATCAGCATCATAATCCAGTATTTTTTTGGAAAAATATGTGGCTTGCTGCAAAAATGGGATTTTCACATACAAACCAGGTTTTTTTATGTTTTTCACAGGTTTACCCAAATAAGTAACAACAACCTGCTGGTCAACGTTCACAATATAAAAAGCTCCGCCAATAAGCATTACGGCAAGTATTAGCAGGACACCTGCGATTGAAATTATTTTTTTCATTTATTCACACTCCCTTTAAGATTCTCAAGACCTATAAATGTATTGATGTCAGAAATCTGAGAATCAAAAACATGAAAATCACTTTTGCCTATAACCTCTTCCATTTTATCAAGATAAAGCCTTTTTCTCGTTAGCTGAGGAGCTTGTTCGTAATTTTTAAGAATTTCACTAAATCTATCGGCATCCCCTAAAGCTCTTTTCACCTTCTCCTCTCTGTATGCTTCAGCATCAAGAATCATGGAAGCTGCAGTACCCCTGGCTTGGGGGATAACCTGGTTGGCATAAGCTTCAGCCTCGTTAATAAACCTGCTTTTATCTTCTCTGGCGCTCGCAACATCCCTGAAAGCGGATACCACTTCATCAGGGGGGTTAACATTCTGCAGCTGCACAGCCACGATCTGGATACCTGCATTGTATTCCCTGAGTATGTTTTGAATCATTTCATGAGCTTTTATCTGAATCTCATCTTTGCCAACAGTAAGAATATAATCGATTTTCTGTTTACCCACAATTTCCCTCATACTTGATTCTGACACCTGCTTAATTGTAGAAACGACACCCTGTATATTATACAAATATTTAACAATATCACCGATCCTGTACTGTACTATAACATCCAGATTGACAATATTTTCATCTCCGGTGAGCATCTGCGCTTCATCTTCAATAAGTCTGGATTCACCATTTTCGTAGCTTCTATAGCCAATCTCCAGTCTGTGAACATCTGTGACATCGGCTTTATTTACCGTTTCAATAGGATAAGGGAAATGATAGTGCGGACCGGGCCCCACGACTCTGGCTACTTCACCGAATCGTTTTACTACAGCCTGTTGATTGGCATCCACCAGATAGATTCCCGTCAGCATCCAAATTATGATGATAACGAGAAGTATCGGAAGAATTAGTGATTTTTTAAATTTAAACTTGGGGAGATTAGGAATATTAAATTTATACTTATCCATACCCCACGGATCTTTTTCTTCACTCATATAGTACCTCCATAAATTGTAACCGAATCATATAGAAGTATACCAGTAAAATCAATCATGGTTTATAATATAACTGATGTATTGGCCTGTTATTTGTTAAGACTGATTAAAAAAGGAAGTTAAAGGCAATTTTCGCTCAAAAATATTGAAGGTTATAAAAATGTTTGGTAAAGTAAATGAAAAAGTTTTATAGTAAAGTATTAATAATTCAAGTTTCGCACTTACACTGTTTTCACGTCTTTGTTCACCCTGTTAAATATCAGCTTCGCTGATTGCCTGTGGCATTTAACAGGGCAGGGAGTGAAAACAACGAAGCAATCTCTCTATTTTTCTTGTTTTGAGATTGCCACCCGCCCACTTAAGGCGTTAAGTGGGCGGTCGCAAGGATGCCTATGGCTAGCACCAGTCTTTTAGACTGGTAAATATGTTTAACATTCTATATATTCGCCAGAGGCGAATGCTAGACAAAACGAAGTGCGAAACTTGAATTAATAAAATAAAAGCAGAGCTTTTATGACCATAATAAAAAGCTCCAAAACTATTGGGAGGTAACGTATGCAGGTTGACGAAGTGAAAAACATCAGAAATGTAGCTTTTATTTCACATGGAGGAGCAGGAAAAACAAGTTTAATAGAAGCAATCCTGTTTAATGCAAAAGCCACCAAAAGAATCGGCAGTGTAGATAACGGAACAAGTATAATGGATTTTGATCAGGTGGAAATAAACAGGAAGATTACTATAAATCCCAAATTATGCTCAATTGAATGGAATAAACATCTGCTTAATCTTGTTGATACCCCCGGATACGGTAATTTCCTCCATGAAACAAAATCAGCCCTTTCAGCGGTTGGAGGAGCTGTTGTCATTGCCAGTGCAATAAGCGGCATTAAAGCCGAAACAGAGCGTGTCTGGAATTTTGCAGATGATTTCGACCTTGCCAAGATAATTTTTGTCAACAAAATGGACAAAGAAAGAGCGGACTTTTACCGCACATTGGGGGACATTGAACAATCTTTCGGTATCACACCCATTCCCCTTTACCTGCCAATCGGAAAAGAAGAATCATTTAGGGGTATTGTAGATCTTATAAAACAGAAAGCCTATGAATATCCCAGTGAGCCAACTGCAGAATTTAAGGAAATAGATATCCCGGCTGACATGAAGGAAGCTGTAGAGAGTCAAAGAAATAAACTGCTGGAAGCTATCAGTGAAACAGACGACGAATTGATTGAAAAGTATCTTGAAGGAGAGGAGTTTTCCGAAGAAGAAATTTTAAAAGGTATACGTGAAGCCACGATAGCCAAAAGGTTTATACCGGTTATATGCGGCTCAGCAGTAAAAAATGTGGGAAGTAAATTTCTGCTTGAATCAATAATAAATTTTATGCCCTCACCACTTGAAAGGGAACAGAAAGTTGCCAAAAACAAGAAAACCGGTGAGGAAGTAATGCTGGATCCGGAAAATAAAGATTTTGTGGCTTATGTTTTCAAAACTTTTATCGACCCTTTTTCCGGCAAATTATCTATTTTCAGAGTTTATTCTGGTGAAATAACCAATGACACAGATGTGTACAATGCAAGCAAGGATGAAGTGGAAAAAATTACTCAGCTTTACCTGCTTCAGGGTAAAAATTTCGTTAAAACAGATAAAGTTGTGGCCGGACAGATTGCCATGGTGAACAAATTGAAATTTACAGAAACATTTGATACACTTTGCTCCAATAAGAAAGAGAGCTGTATTATAGATCCGGTGACTCTTGCAGAACCTGTTCTATCCTTTTCACTTGTACCAAAATCCAAAGAAGACGAAGAAAAAGTCAGTACAGGTTTACACAGGCTGATGGAAGAGGACTTGGGCATTAGGGTCACCAGAGACGAACAAACCGGAGAACAGATTCTAAGCGGTATGGGGCAGATGCATATAGAGGTTGTAACAGAGAAACTTAAGAAAAAATTCAACGTTGATGTGGACTTGAAAACCCCTAAAGTCCCCTACAAAGAAACCTTAAAAATAAGTGCCAAAGGGCAGGGAAAATATAAGAAACAATCCGGGGGACGCGGACAGTATGGTGATGTCTGGATTGAAATGGAACCCAATGAAAGGGGCGGAGGCATAGAATTTATTGATAAAATTGTGGGCGGCGTTATTCCGAAAGGCTATATTCCGGCTGTTGAAAAAGGTATCAGGGAAGCTGCGCTGGAAGGTGTACTGGCCGGGTATCCCCTTATTGATTTTAAAGTCACCTTGTACGACGGATCTTATCATTCTGTGGACTCATCAGAAATGGCTTTTAAAATTGCAGCATCAATGGCATTCAAAAAGGTTGCAATGGAAGCCAAACCAGTACTTCTGGAACCCATTGTAAATATGGATATTTTCGTTCCGGAAGAAACTGTGGGTACAGTAATAGGAGATCTTAACTCCCGAAGGGGGCGTGTCCAGAATGTTGAGCCACAAACCACAGGTCAGCATATTACAGCTCAGGTGCCTATGGGTGAAATTTTAAAATATGCACCTGACCTAAGAAGTATGACAGGCGGCAGGGGAATGTTTACAATTGAATTTTCCCACTATGAAGAGGCGCCGTCGCATGTGGTGGAAAAAGTTAAAGAGCAGTCTAAAGTTGAACAGCAATAATAAATATTCGTGCCTCTGTATAATTGCTTATACAGAGGCTTTTTATTACTATGATTGACATAAATCTCCTTAAATATTTTGATAAAAGTTTTTCAGAGATATACAGGATTGAGAATGAAACAGAAATTTCAGATAAAAAGGCTCTGTTCAAAAAGTTTTTTATTAATTTATACACAAACCCAAAAGTTTACTTGCCGGTACTGCTATTTTTGCTGATTCTGTTTGCATTGAGCCAGTACAGCTTACTGACAACAATATCCGTAATGGACAGCAAGATTCAGACAAGTGACCGAACAGAAATAGCCAGAAAAAGTCCCCCGGTCAAAGAACAAATTGTAAAAAAAGAGGTTATACCAGTTACCATTGATAATGATAGTAGGGAAATAAACGATAAAGAACAAAAATCTGTTAAAACAAATGCGGCAAAAAAATCCAGTTCTTCAAAAGATAGTACAAGGGCAGACATGCCTTCATCCTCAATAAAACCGATAAAAAATAAAAAAGAACAGCAAAATACAAAATCTTATGTTATTATAGTAAAAGGACTGGATAAAAACAAAATAGATAAAGTGCAAAAATTAAGTGAAACTTTTGGTGTAAAAGTATCAAAAACCTTACAGTTACAGACGGAAAAACAACTGTGGCGCGTGTATGTGGCAGATGTAAATTCTGATATCAAGATAGGCGATATCAAAGTTAAAACAATTGCAACATTTGCAGATAAAGGCGAAGCAGTAAATTTTGCCAAAGAAAGGGAAGGTAAATTTTTTATAAAAAAAGAAAATATTATGAATGAAGAATATAATGTTAAAATCGAAGGCTTTGAAAGTATAAATAAAGCTAAAGAATTTGCAGAAGAGATAAAATAAAAATTTATATTAGTAAACCAAGTTTCGCAATTACACTGTTTTCACGTCTTTGCGAGGAGTGAAAACGACGAAGCAATCTCTCTACTTTTCTTATTCTGAGATTGCCACAACCCTGTTTCCACAGGGTTTCGCAAGGATGCCTATGGCTAGCACCAGTCTTTTAGACTGGTAAATATGTTTAACATTCTATATATTCGCCAGAAGCGAATGCTAGACAAAACGAAGTGCGAAACTTGAATTAGTAATGCATAATTTCGGCCGTTTTTAGGAAGTTTTATCAGTAAGCAATAATTTGCATGTTTAATTATTGATAATTAGTGAAAACTATTGACGATAAAGAAATATTTAGATAAAATTACAATAAGCAGGGGGTGTATTATGACAAAAGCGGATATAGTTGAAAACATTTACGAATCTTTAGGTATTACAAAAAAAGACATATCTGATGTTGTGGACAGTGTTTTTGAAATTATGAAAGATGAAATTCTTAACAAAAACAACGTTAAAATTTCAGGATTCGGAAATTTTGACGTCAAAGTGAGAGGCAGAAGGATCGGCAGGAACCCCAAAACCGGTGTGGAAACCGTTATTGAACCAAGAACGGTCGTCGTTTTCAGACCCAGCCAGATATTTAAAGAAGAGGTAAATGCATAAAGCCAAGCTTTATTATAAAATTGGTGAAGTTTGCGATATCACTGGTCTGAAGCCGTCTATTATTCGTTTTTGGGAAAAGGAGTTCAGGCAGCTTAGACCGGTTAAATTCGGTTCAAATCACAGGTACTACACAAAAGATCACCTTAAAACTTTGGAACAGATAAAAGAGCTGCTTTATACTGAAAAAATGACAATAGAGGGAGCCAAAAGAAGGCTGGATGAAGATAATCTAAGGTCAAAAAAGCAGAATCCGGCAGAAGACAATATTATCAGCGTAGTCAGATCTGAGTTGGAAAGAATACTTGATATTCTGAAACACTGACCGGTAAATTTAGCGCTAAGTAAGGAGAGTTAAATTTTCTTGTTGTATCTGGCGTATAATTGTCCGCAAGCGCCTTCAATATCACTTCCCAGACTCTTCCTGATAAAAGCGGAGAAACCCTTATCCAGCAAAACCTTCTGAAATGCTAAAACATTTTCATCCGCAGCTGAATTAAAACCTATATCGGAATCATTATACACGATAAGATTTATCTTAACCGGCAGCCCTCTTAAGACCTCAACCAGATATTTTGCATCCATTTGACTATCATTTATATTTTTCAACAGCACATATTCAATAGTTATGCGCTTTCTTTTCTGCAAAGGAAGGTTTCTTAAAGTGCTGATTAAAGCCTCAACAGGATATTTTCTACTGACCGGCATATATTTTTGCCGAGTCTCGTTGTCCGTAAAATTAAGTGAAACAGCAAGGTTTACAGGAGAATCCAGCTCTTCATACATTTTATTTAGTTCATCAGCCATCCCGCATGTGGAAACAGTTACTTTTCTGTGAGAAAAATTAAGTCCGTTTTCATCAAGTATTATTTTTATGGCTTCATTGAGGTTATCAAGATTATCAAGAGGCTCCCCCATTCCCATAAATACAATATTTGAAAGCTTTTCATTCTTTTCAGAGAGAAGTCTGTTCATAATAATTATCTGCCTAACAATCTCCCCTATTTTTAAATTTCTTATAAGTCCTATTTTGGCGGTACTGCAAAAGGAACACCCCATTCTGCATCCGACCTGTGTGGATACACATCCCGTAAGTCTTTCACCGTCTCTTAAAATTACAGTTTCTATCCGGTTGCTATCATCAAGCTCCAAAAGCAGTTTTGTAGATCCGTCTTTTTTCGACTGTATGTTTTCAATAACGTCTATTTTCCGAAAACCATATTTCTGTCCGAGTTTTTGACGAAGCTGTTTAGACAGATCGGTCATTTCCTGCAAATCAAAAACCCCTTTTGAGTACATCCACTTGTAAAGCTGCCTGCCTCTGAAAGGTTTTTCTCCCAATTCAGTCATTTCGTACTCGAGGTTATGCCTGCTTAAATCATCCAGAAATTTCATATTTCACTTACCACCAATCTGTTTTTCCCAAGCCTTTTAGCTTCATACATTGCATTATCACACATTTTATAAATGATATCATAATCAGCATCTTCAAAATTTTTCACTGTGAGCACACCGGCTGATATTGTAAGGATTATTTTTGAGGATTCAAAAGCAAAGGCTTTTACTGCAACCTCTCTTCTGATTTTTTCAGCCAAAAAACGCCCTCCATCCGCTTCGGTCTCAGGAAGCAGAATCCCAAATTCTTCCCCGCCTAATCTTGCAAAAATATCTGAATCTCTTATCAGTGAATGGACATAAGAGGTAAGTGAAACCAAAATATGATCCCCGGCACTGTGCCCATACTTATCATTAATATCCTTAAAACTGTCAATATCGAAAAAAATCACCACAAAGCTTTCCCTGTGTCTTTTGCTTCTTTGAAGCTCTTTTTTTACCGTTTCATCAAAAAACCTGCGATTATAAATATCTGTCAAATAATCTGTAATATACATTTTCTGCTGTTTTATAAGTGATGATATATAAAAAATTGTGGATTTTATCTGGTTTTGCAGCGCCTCTGCCATGATTTTGACATTTTCATCGGCTGCCGGCCTTTTAATACCTATTACAGTAAATATGGTTTCATCCGCCAAAATGTTCTTCTTTATAAAAAAATCCAACTCTGAAATATCGATGTGTTTTTCTTTTATTTTAAATTCATTTCTTAAAACTAATTTACCTTCAGTCAGTTTATTCTCTACAAGTATTTCATCTATTATATCTTTTGACAGCCTGTTATTAGGGGATACAAAATATTCTGTTTTATCTTTTGTGACTCTGCCTATCACAAACAATTCCGGCAGCAGAACGATATCAACTACTTCTATAATCTTTAAAAAACACTGATCCAGACTTTCCAAACCTTTAAGGATCATTTCATGGAAATATTTATTTAAAAACAGCTCCTCCATATGGACAACAAGGTTCTGAAAAACATCAGATTCATTATGTTTGACGGGTTCCAGCAATTCTTCTGTAAAACTGTTCAGAACTTTAGGCAAATCACTCTCCGGAACACTTATCAAATCCGGCAGAAAATAATAATTTTCTGAAATCACAATCAAAGGCGGTTTTAACGAACATATTTCCTTAACAAAAATCGAAATACAAAATTTGTTGCTATAAAGAAATTTTTCAGAAATAAATACGGCATTGTAATTTTTTGCAATTAATTTGCTGTAAGCCTCATATTTATCTAAAGCATAATCGCAGGAAAAATCTTTAAATAAACCCTGAAGGTATTTTTTATCATGAAAACACAGAAGAAAAATTTTGTTCATAGATTAATACTCTTAATTTGTGTCTGTTATTATTTATCTAAACTATTCCTTTTCAAACTTTATAATAAAATTAGTCCCTTTATCGTCAGAAGTAAAGTCAAGAGTTCCATTGTGTCTCTCCACGATTTGCTTAACCATTGTTAATCCGAGCCCGGTTGCTTTGTCTTTGCCCTTTGTGGTAAAAAAAGGCTCAAAAATTCTATTTTTTATATCTTCTCTTATTCCCGGTCCGTTGTCTGAAACCTCAAAAACTGTACAACTGTCTTCCTCATAAGTTTTAATGGTGATTTCGGGGTTTTCACTTTTAGAGACAGCATGATTTGCATTTATAAGCAAATTTAAAACAACCTGCTCAATTTGTGATTTAGTGCCTTTAAAAACAGGGATATCATCCTGCATATCAAAATTTATTTTAACATTACCCCGCCTGATTTCATATTCACTGAAACTCATTACCTCTTTAACAATATTGTTGATATTTATAGGATAAGGTTTTTCTCTGGAAGGTTTTGCAAACTCCAAAAGACTGTTCGTTAATTTCTCTATAGTTTGAAATCCCGTGTCAATTTTTTCAACCACACCTTTCAAAGTTTCATCGTTTGTTTTCATCTTTAAAACTTCCAAATATGTTTTAATAGCTGTCAAAGGATTATTAATCTCATGTATGATGCCGGATGTAATCACCCCCAAACCTGCCATTTTATCCACTTGATCCATAGTATTAAAATTTTTCACATCACTGCTTACCTCTCTCAGTGAAATCACAACCTCATCATCTGTCATGTCAAAATTTGCCAGGAAAAAACTGCCGGTTCCGCCCACAGATTGGAGCTCTATATCGATATTTGACAGTTTTCCATTTTCTTCCAGCTTTTTTCCTAATTCTTCAGTATTCATACCAACGCAGCTGAATAATTCAAAAAAATTCATCCCGGATATGTAACGTTCTCTGAAAGCTTCCTTTTCAATAGCACTGCTGTTATAATAAGTGATATTAAAATCTCTGTCAGTTATTACAATAATATCCGAAAGTTTAGACAGTATGCCTGAGAACCTATTTTCATACTCTTTTAACTGCTTATTAAGGTCATGTACCTGCCTTGCTTTGTTTTCAAGGGATTTTGACATTTGCTCTGATAAAGGTTTTGTATCGGGGTTTTTTTGACCTGTTTCTATAAATTTTTTGATTTCTCTGGCAAAAGAAACAGGATCAACCGGTTTTGAATAATATGCAGCGCATCCGGATATCCTCGAAACAACTTCATAATTACCTGAATAATCCGCTGTAAGAGCAACCACGGGAATATCTTTATACTCCTCTTTCGATTTTAACCAGGAGGTCACCTCGTAGCCCATAAGATTGGGAAGATCTATATCCATAATGATCAAATGAGGTTTATAGCTCTCTACTTTATCTATAACATCCAAACCGTCCACTGCGTTTTTCACATCGAACCCATTTTTTTTAAGAACAAACTCCACAAGTTTGTAGTTCTCAAAATTGTCTTCAGCATAAAGAATTCTGTACATCAAAGCACCTTTTCATTCGCAATGATAAAATTACAAATAAGCATTTGTAACAATCTTCTTTTTCATTAATATTCCTTCTAAACCTAAACCTTACATTTAAATATAACATAAAAACAGCTGATTAAATTAAAAAATTCTACTATCTTTCCAAAACTTACGCATTTATAAACATAACTCAAGATGCGTAATAAGAGAAGTAATTAAAGGTCGTTAGAGGTAGTTAGTGTAAAAATCAGACAAATTCCCTGCTCCCTGGTTTTGTCAAAGGGATACCTTCTTTACATAAAGGGCATTCTCCCGGCTCGTATGTGTTGACTTCCACTGTTATTAACGGGATAAAAGGAACTCCGAAATCCACATCTCCACCGCTTCTGTCGATCAGGGAAGTAACACCCACAACTTTTGCACCGGTATCTTCTACAACTTTTATACATTCTTTTGTGGATTTTCCGGTTGTAACAACATCTTCGGCCACAAGAACTGACTCACCTTCCTGCAATGAAAAACCTCTTCTGAAACTCATCTGTCCGTTTGTCCTTTCAGTAAAAACAGAGCGTTTTTTCAATAACCTTGCCAGCTCATATCCGAACCTTATTCCTCCGATTGCCGGGCTGACAACCGTTGTAAAATTCATATAATAAACTTTCTTCACCAATTCGTTTATTATACTTTCGGCAATAACCGGATACTGCATGACAAGTGCCGACTGGAGATACATGTCGCTGTGCAGTCCGGATGAAAGCAGAAAATGCCCTTTTAGCAGTGCATCGTGTTTTTTGTAGATCTCGATAATTTCCTTGTCAGTCATTTAATTCCTCCAATATTTTTTCCGCAGCTTCATAAGGTTTTTTACTTGCAGTAATAGGTCTTCCTATAACTATATAATCACAGCCAAGCTTGCTTGCTTCAGAAGGTGTCACAACACGCTGTTGATCGTTCTTCGCTGCCCATGCCGGTCTGATGCCGGGAGTAACAGTTAAAAAATAATTCCCCAAAGTATTTTTAATAGCAGAAACCTCTCTGGCTGAAGCGACCACACCGTCAAAGCCGTTTCTCTGTGTAATTTTCGCCAGATCAACCACATATTCCAGCGTGTTTTTCGCATTAATTTTATATTCTTTTAAATGATCGTCGCTTAATGAAGTTAACAGAGTCACTGCTATCAGATAAGGCTTTTGCAAATTATGTCTGCTGCAATAATTCTCTATTTCGGAGCTTACGATACTCATCATCTGACTGCCCCCCTGGGCATGAACATTGAGCATATCAATATCATACTTAAGACATGCAAGGCTTGCAGAGGCAACGGTGTTGGGTATATCGTGAAACTTGAGATCCAGAAAAACTTTTTTGCCGTTGGATTTCAGAAAATGTATCAGTTTTTCTCCGCAGCTTATAAAAGATTCCAGTCCCACTTTATAAAAATCCACGGTACCAGAGAGATCCGTCACAAGATCTGCAGCTTTTGAATAATCCGGAAAATCAAGCGCAACAATAATCTTGGTGTCCAATGTTTTCTCCTTTTTTAATTTAGTTCAAAAAGTAAATACAGGTACTTAAAAACAATCATTCAGAAACAACGTTAAATGAGTATGTATCAGGCTATTAAACTACCAAATTTTAACACTAATTTTCAAGAACTTTTCTGCTGCTCCCCTGCCCAATTTGTCTACTTCTCTATTTCCCTTTCTCACTACTTCACTCTTTTAGCCAAATCAATATTTGAAAAGAAAGTCCTTTATAACAAAAAAAATCCGCCAAACGGCGGATTTTAATCTATTCTGAAAAGGTTCTGAGAATTCTGCTTCTGGTCGGATGCCTCAGCTTTCTGAGTGCTTTTGCTTCAATCTGTCTGATACGCTCTCTGGTTACGTTGAACTTTTTCCCCACTTCTTCCAAAGTATGGTCTGAAGCACAGTCTATCCCGAATCTCAGTCTCAGCACACTGGCTTCCCTTGGCGAGAGAGTGTCCAAAATGTGTTGAGTATGTTCCCGCAATTTTAAATAGGTAACTTCGTCTGTGGGGTTCAGAGCCTTCTTGTCCTCTATAAAATCCCCTAAGTTGCTGTCTTCATCCTCACCTATAGGTGTCTCAAGTGAAACGGGTTCTTTGGCTATTTTGAGAACTTTTTTAACTTTTTCCACAGGTATGTCCATCTTTTCGGAAATTTCATCAGGTGTCGGCTCTCTTCCTGTTTCAACTTGTAATTGTCTGGACATTTTTATCATCTTGTTTATCGTTTCTATCATATGTACTGGAATTCTTATTGTTTTAGCCTGGTCGGCAATCGCACGTGTTATAGCCTGTCTTATCCACCATGTGGCATAGGTTGAAAACTTATAACCTCTCTGATACTCAAACTTCTCAACGGCTTTCATAAGCCCTATATTGCCCTCCTGAATAAGATCCAGAAACTGAAGACCACGGTTGGTATACTTTTTAGCAATACTTACCACCAGCCTCAGGTTGGCCTCAATAAGCTTTGATTTTGCCAGTTCCGTTTCATATTCGCCCTCAAGAAGACTTTCATATACCAGCTGCATTTCGCTCTTATCCAGACCTATTTTATGATATTGATTACAAATTTTGTCATATGCATTGGTGAATTTTTTACTGAGCATATTTCTGTCTTTTGCAGGAAGGCCTGTGCTTTCTATCTTTTCATTTACCAATACCATATCCCGCTCAGGATCGTAATGAAGTTCGAAAGTATCCAGTTTTATGATTTTAAATATCTTGACCAAATCCTCTTCGGCATTGGAAATATCTTCATACATTTTTTTGATGTTCTGAGCTATCTTGCAGATACTGTTATAATTAACCTTTATCTCCAAAAGCTTTTCGGCAATATCGGAAACAGAGTCCTGTATCTGCTGCTTATAAGTGAGGATATTGTCAATGCTCATATCGCTTTGCTTTATCTTTTTAGTCAGAGCAATGTTTTCTTTGAGCTGTGCAACAATATCTTCCAGGACACCCAGGAAATCCTCTTTTATTTTGATTTCCCTTTCATCTTTTAATACTTTAATTTCTTCTTCATCAAGCTCTTCATAATCGACGATTTCATCAGATTCAGTGTCCAGATCATCATCCACATCAATAATGTCCTTTAATTTCATCTCGCCCATTTTTATATTTTCAGCTATTTCCATAATCTGCTTGGCCGTTGTGGGAAAAGAAAGTACACTTTTAATAACCTTTCGCTGCCCCTCTTCTATTTCTTTAGCCACATCTATTTCTTCTTCTCTGCTTAAAAGGGGTATGTTACCCATTTCACGCAGATAAAGCCTCACAGGATCATCGGTACTGATAGCTGCTTCAACACTCACTTCTTCCTCACCGCTTTCAGAGCTTTCTTCTTCAATATTGCTGTGAGACAGTAATGAGTTTTTCTTGTTGTTATTGTCAAGAACATCGATTTTTAATTGAGCAAGAAGCATCAAAACATCATCAATAAGTTCCGTAGAAATAATATCTTCGGACAACAGTTCGTTTATCTCATCAAAGGTAACAAAGCCTTTCTCTTTGCCCATGGAGATGAGTTGCTTAACTTCGGGTATTTTTATTTTCTTAGGCATAGACGTTTAAACCTCCAAAACTGACGATCTGAGTTCTTTAATTTCGGTTAATATTTTATTGAGTTTTTCAAGTATTTCTTCAGATTTAACAGGATCGTTTTTGAACTGACTAAGTTCATTGATTTTAATTTTTTTCATCCTTTCCAGATAATTAAACCTTAACTTATTTTTGTTTTTAAGAGCCACGGCATAAGGATCTTCATCCCCAAAGTCCGTGATTAAGATGTTCGAGGCAATCTCCCCTATCTCTTCATCATTGAGCAGAACATGCATAATATCACCATTTTTCAAAACATCAATAATTTTTTTATAAATCTTTCTAAAATTTTCATCACTGAAATATTCTTCATTCATATCTTCCAACAAAGAATCGATAACATCTTCTGAAAGACTAAATAAGGAGGCGAGAAAATTTTCCTCACAAAAATAATTTAATTTACCACCTCTTTTTTCAATTGTATTAAAAGTATTCTTATGTGAAGAAAATTCAATATCTTTGCGTAAAGTTTCTTCATTTAAACCAAAAATCTTTGCTGTCTGGGCAAAATACTCATCTTTTAAATACGGGTTTTTAACTTTGATCAGGAGTGATTTAATCCTTTCTATGATTTTGAGCTTTTTCTGGTATGAATCTGCATACTTTGACAAATTGTTTATATAAGTGACAAACAAATCTTTTCTGCTTTCAAGCTTTTCCAAAAAAGCAGAAACACCTTTTTCTTTTATCAAAGAATCAGGATCATCCTCCTCCGGCAGAAAAACAACCTGTGGGAAAAAATTTATATCTATAAACGTTTCCAGTGATCTGTAAGCTGCTTTTTTTCCTGCAAAATCTCCGTCAAACACGAGTATGACATCATCGCAGTAACGTTTAAGAAGCGCTGCCTGCTCTTTAGTAAAGGATGTTCCCATAGGAGAAACGGTATTTTTGATACCTGCCTGACTGCACCGCATTACGTCGATATAACCTTCTACAACAATTCCCGTTTTTTCCTCTTTCATCTTAGATTTAGCACCGTCCATGTTGTAGAGAAATTTGCGTTTTTCAAAAACATCTGTCGTGGGCGAATTTATATATTTCGGTTTCACATCATCTTTCAGTGACCGTCCGCTGAAGGCAATAACATTCCCCATAGTATCTTTAATGGGGAAACTCAGCCGGCCAGCAAACTTAAATTTCAACCGCCCGGAATATTCGTAAAAAAGACCTGTAGCTGCAAGTGAATTTTTGGAATATTTTTTCCTTAAAAACGATATGTCAAAATTTTCCGGGAAAAAACCGATATCAAACTCATCCAGTATCTGCCTGTCAAAACCTCTTTTCAGCATATACTCCAAAGCATGCCTGCCGGTATTACCGATTAAATCCTGCTTGGAACGGACAAGAAGCTCTTTATGAATTTCAAGTATCTCATTGTAATGTCTCGGGCGCTCTCGCTGCTCGAATACGATATTGTAACGCTCACACAGCATTTTCATTGCATCCACAAAATCCAGGTTATGATATTTCATTGCAAATCCAACGACATTGCCGGCTGCACCGCATCCAAAACAGTGGTAAAGTTTTTTCTCAGGTGTTACAGAGAATGAAGGGGTTCTTTCATCATGAAAAGGGCATAACCCTTTAAAGCTGCTGCCCGTTTTCTTCAAATCGACAAATTGGGAAATATACTCAGCAATATCCACCCTTTCCAAAATTTCTTCCAGCAAACCTTCTGATCTTGTCATAAGGGTGCATTAGCCTCCAGAATATCCAGGAAATCACCACTTTTGTAAAAAGGGGCAAACCCAGCGTTTTCAATAAGGTGAAAAGAGCATCCGTTATACATTTCTGCAAAATACAGATGGTACTTAAAAAGCACAAGACGGTCAGAATCCCCGATAAAAACGTATGTATTTGTGAACCATCGATTTTTATCAGGATATACAACTTTGCCGCGATTTTTGGTTATGTCCCTCTCAGTATCAATATATTCATCTTCCAGTATACCTGTTTTTTTTCGATACGTCGCTTCAAATTCACCTGATTTATCGCTGCTGTTGTAAACAAAATAATCGTAATCGAGGTATGGTGAAATTAAAATTTTAATATTATTCAAGTCGCTTTTATTCATAGCTTCCAGGATATCCAGGCAACCGCTGCCCCACCCTGCAATAATATCATTTTCTCCTATATTCAAGAAATCAGAAGATTTAGATATTTCCACATCAAAACGGTTTGTCAACGGCTCAAAACTATCGTACAGCAGTTTTTCATTAAAGAACCAGTCGTTTAAAAAAATTAATTTTTGCATATAATATAAAAATCACCGAATATTATTTTAAGACCTTTGAATAACTCAGGAAGCGCGGCTTTAGCCGGGCAAGCGTTCTTTTGAAATTCAGTATTCACAGGCCTGCGGGACTAAAGTCCCACTTCCTAAAACATGGAAAAACAAATTATTCAAAGGTCTTATTTTTTGTTTTTTAAATTACTCAAAGCTCTTTAATATAATTTTATAGACAAAGTAAAATTTTTCAAATATTATTTTCACATGATTCAGGCAAATAACCTCTTTGTAGAACTAAAGCATTCCCAACCAAGAACTTATATCTTAAGAGATATTTCACTGGAACTTAAAAAAGGTGAGATCCTTGGAATTGCAGGAGAATCAGGCTCGGGAAAGACAGTCCTTTCAAAAACATTGATGGGGCTGATAAAGGAGCCTCTCATAAAAACAGACGGCACAATCAGTATAAAAGGTGAAAAATATTCCAGTCTTTCCCATTTGAAAAAGTATCGCGGCCGCTTTTTCTCAATGATATTCCAGAACCCTTCCGCTTCACTAAATCCGGTATTTACAGTAGGTTACCAACTTATTGAAACTCTTATAACATTTAATAAGGGTATGAATAAGAAAGAAGCTGAAAAAGAGGCTGTCAAACTGCTTTCGGAAGTTGAAATAGATCATCCTGAGGAACGCATGAAAAGTTATCCGCATAATTTAAGCGGCGGAATGAACCAAAGAGTTATGATAGCACTCGCCCTTTCAACAAATCCCGAAATTCTTATTGCAGACGAACCCACAACTGCTCTGGATGTTACAATTCAGGCTCAGATAATAGATTTACTGCTTAAACTGAATAAACAAAAATCAATCTCAATTATATTCATCTCCCATGATCTGTCTCTGCTACAGACAATATGTGACAACATTTTAATTTTATATGCCGGCGAGTTAATGGAAAAGATAAGTGCTTCTGATCTTAAATCAAATATAATAAGGCATCCGTATACCTATGCTCTGAAAAGCTGCATCCCTGATATTAACAAAAAAGAAGATTTCCTTTTTTCCATTCCGGGCACAATTAAATCCAATACCGCTGAAGATGATAACAGATGCGTATTTCACGACAGATGCAATCATATGACAAATATATGTGAAACCAAAAAACCTGAGATAAATGGAAGCATTAACTACAAATGTCATCACCCGCTTTTGCAAAAGTAAGACTTATGAGATAGGGAGATGGAGAGATAGTTGAGGTGATAACCGCGCACTAAACGCTTTAAGTGTGCGCTCGAAAGAATGCCTTATGTTTACATTCTATTTAGCCGCACAACGCGGATGTTGTGCAAAAAATTGTCACCTCGACCGAAGCGGAGAGGTCTCCATCTATATGCTAATAATTTCTGCGTCTCTGCTTATAATCTACAGTTTTATGTGTGTGGTAGTAAGGTTATAAGGTTCATAGATGTTTTATAGGTTATATAAGTTATTTGTTTGTATAATGTGGTAGGTATTACAGAAATGAAAAATCCTGCCACTAAAAGTTAGTGGCAGGATTAACATTACTTACTTAGCTGCTTCTTTAACAGGTTCTAACAGCTTGTTGATCTTCTCTTTGTTATTCTCGATAAATTTCTCGGCACTCTTTGAAGGAGCCATCTGGTTCTTGTTATCAAGTAAAACAGGACTGAGATCTAACTTTGTCCAGTCAAAGTTGCTGAAAAAACTGTACAGAAGCTTGTCATCCTCTTTCAAATCTTTACGTACAATGGTGTCAATTGTTTCAGATTCACTGAAAATACCGTTTTTATCTTTCAGAACTTTCAGATCATAAGCACCGAATGCCCAATGAGGTTTCCAAAGAGGAACAACGATCCATTCGTTATTTTTGATTGCTCTGTCAAGGCTTGCCATCATAATAGCACCACTGCCGGTCACATACCTAAACTCGCCGAGATTTGATGTATCATTTTTAATAGCCTTGTCAATCGCCTTGGACATACCTGCACCGGGATCAATACCTATGATTTCACCGTTGAACTTCTCTTTATAATCTGCAAGTTCTGAAATACTGTCAGCTTTAACATAGGAAGGTACTACAAGACCTGTAACTGCTCCCTCATAGTTTGTCTGGGCATTCTCAATGCCATCCTGGTATTTCTTATAAAGGTCACCATGAGTGAGAGGTAGCCAGGCACACATAAGTGCATCGGAATCGCCAGTATTTACTGATGCCCACATTGCAGCGTTTGCAACGGATCTGAGCTGAACATCATATCCTAAGTCTTCAAGGATACCACCTGCAACATGTGTAATTGCCACACACCTTGCCCATTCCACATAAGGAATGGTAACTTTCTCTTGCTTAGCCATAACTGCAGTTGCAGACAAAATTAACATTGTCAGCATTACAGCAATAATTTTAGTCAATTTTTTCATTTTGACCTCCTTTTTATTTTTGTGCTTCTATTTCGCCACACTTTGTGTGATACGATCAAGTATTATAGCGATAATAACAATACCTATACCGGCTTCAAAACTTCTGCCTACCCAAAGTCTCTGTATACCACGCCAAACTTCGCCACCAAGTCCGGCTGCACCAATCATAGCTGCAATAACAACCATTGAAAGAGCGAGCATAATCGTCTGGTTGACCCCTGCCATTATTGTCGATTTGGCAATAGGAAGCTGCAATTGAACCAAACGCTGCTTCTTATTGGAACCAAAAGCTTCCGAACATTCAACGAGATCTTTCGGAACCTGACGGATTCCAAGAGCTGTTAAACGTATCGTAGGAGGAATGGAGAAAATAACTGTAGCAAATATCGCAGGTACTTTCCCCAGACCGAAAAAAGAAATAGCGGGAATAAGATATACAAAAGCAGGCAGTGTCTGCATAAAATCCAGAATTGGCGTAACTATTTTATATACTTTCTGATAAAGTGCTGCCAATATACCTATAGGGACTCCTGCGAATATTGAAAAAAATGTAGCAACGATAACAAGTGACAATGTGCTTATAGATGCGCGCCACAAATCCAAATTCCAGATCAGCAAAAGCCCTATCAGTGCAAAAAGCGTAACACCTTTCCTTTTTGTTGCCCAGTAAGTAAGGGCACTGGCAACAATTATAAACAGCCATGGCGGTAAAAATAGAAAAGCAGATTCCAGCCAGTCCAGCCCCTGTTCAGTTACAGTAGAGAAAGCCTGCGTAAGCACAGACAGATTATCAACCAAAAAAGTTATAAAAGCTTCTATCCAGTCACCTAACGGTACCCTTGGAATATTACTCATCAATTACCTCCTCTCTGGACAACATCGATATAAGCGAACCTCTGACCACGACTCCTTTCAAATGGTCATCATCATTGACCACAGCAAGCGGATATTTAGACCCCTTTATAAGGTCGAAAAGGTCGTGAGCAGGAGTATCGAGTTTTACTTTAATAATATCTTTATCAAGTATATCACGTATAGTATCCATTCCTTTATTTACATTTTTGGCAACGTCACCAACATTCACAATACCAACCACCTTATGTTTTTCATCGACAACAAAAAGACTTGCAATATTGCTTTTCCGCATTTTTCTCAGAGCAGCTTTCGGACCGTCACTTTTCAGATAACCAACTGCTTCTGTTTTTTTCATGACGGATTCGGCAGTTAAAACCTTTGTGGAATCAACATCCTCCACAAATCTTCTGACATATTCATCGGCAGGATTGGTAAGAATTTCTTCCGGAGTACCGATCTGAACAACACCACCGTCTTTCATAAGTACGATCCTGTCACCGAGTCTCAAAGCCTCATCAAGATCATGACTGATAAAAAGAATAGTTTTCTGCATCTTTTCCTGCAGATTAATAAGCTCGTCCTGCATATCAGTTCTGATCAAAGGATCGAGAGCGCTGAATGCCTCATCCATAAGCAGTACTTCCGGATCAAGTGCCAATGCTCTGGCAAGACCAACTCTCTGCTGCATACCACCTGAAAGCTGCTCCGGCAGGTTATCTTCCCAGCCTTTCAATCCAACCATTTCAAGCGCTTTCATTGCTTTTTCTTCTCTTTCAGCCTTGTCAACGTCCTGAATCTCCAGACCGTACGATGTATTTCTCAACACCGTCCAGTGGGGGAAAAGAGCAAAATGCTGGAAAACCATTCCAGTATATTTTTGTCTGAATTGCCTCAGCTCTTTCTCATCAAGCTTTAAGACATTGATATCATCCACATAAATCTCGCCTGCAGTGGGTTCAATAAGCCTGTTTATACATCTTACAAGTGTTGATTTTCCACTGCCAGAAAGCCCCATAACAACAACAATTTCACCTTCATAGACATTGAATGAAGCCTTAGCAACACCCACAGCCTGTTTTGTTTCTTCCATAATTGTGTCTTTGTCGTAGCCGTCATCCAGTAACTTAAGAGCTTCTTCAGGATGATCGCCGAAAATCTTGGAAACATTTTTGATTTTAATTTTAACCTTGTCGTCCATATCAGCTCCATTTTAAATTTTATCTTACTAAACAAAAATAACTTCTACATAACTTTTTTCAACATGAATATTTTCTAATGTAAATTTAAACTTATCATATTTTGTACAAATGTCAAGCGGGGTAATATCTTAGTATATCATAAAAATAGAAATAATATACTGAAATTTCCTATACACAAAAAATACAAACTCATTGACTTTTATTGACTCTGGAATTAGTTATAGAGAATAGTTTAATTAAACATTGGAAGGGGAACATGATCAAATTTTACCTTAAGAAAAAGGGCAAAATTAGTCTGTACACTCAGGACTCTTTTGAAATACTTCCGGCTAAAGAAGATATACTATGGATAGATATAACATTCCCTTCACAGAATGATTTCAAAATAATAGAAAGTGAATACAACCTTGAATTTCCCACCCGTCAGGAATCTCAGGAAATTGAGGTAAGTTCACGTTTTTGGGAAGATGAAGATGATATTACGATAAACAGTTTCTTTATGATTTCGGAAGATAAACATTCATATAATGAAAGTATCAGTTTCATCCTGAAAGACCATATGCTTATTACAATCAGATACAGGGAATTCAAGACATTTAACGACTGTGAAAAGAAACTTTTATCAGCACCAAACCTGTTCATCAGCGGCTATGATGTATTCGGTTACATACTTGAATCACGAATTGATATAGATGCGGATATTATTGAGAATTTGTCCAGATCGGTTACTACACTCAGAAAGCAACTTTTCTCAGATGAAACAGATAATGAAGATATTTTGGAGATAATTTCCCGTTTTGAAGATATGAACACGATGATAAGAGACAGTTTGATCGATAAACAGCGCATAATATCTTCCATGTTGAAATCCCCGAAAGTTCCCCAGTCTTTACTGAATAATCTGAAAATAATGATAAAAGATGTTAACTCTTTGATTGAATATACGAAATACAATTTTGACCGGCTTGACTATATACACAACATTTTTTTGGGACTTCTGGGAATAGAGCAAAACAAAGTGGTGAAAATTTTCACCGTGGTTTCCGTTATCTTCCTGCCCCCTACCCTTATCGCAAGTATTTACGGGATGAACTTCGAGTTTATGCCGGAGTTGGACTGGTTATTAGGCTATCCCTTCTCATTAGGACTGATGCTTGCTTCCGCAATACTGCCTATATTCATATTCAAAAAGAAAGGCTGGCTTTAACCATCTGCAGCAATTAATACAATCCCAGATTTTTATTCTTTACAATTTATTATTAAGTTGATATAAGACATCCTTGTCAATTCAGGAGAGGTGTCCGAGTTGGCCGAAGGAGCACGATTGGAAATCGTGTGTACGTTAACGCGTACCGAGGGTTCGAATCCCTCCCTCTCCGTTTTTTTTCTTCTGTATTACCAACAACTTAATTTTTCGGCAAAATCCATTGTGCTAAAATTGTTCTAAACGGTTTTTATGCGTATATAAATTTATCCAGTTCGTTCTTCTCACCGTTAATTTGTTTGATTATCCTGCCGTATGTCTTGAATATCATCTGATGGCTGTGTTTTTTGCAATATTCATCTCAACCGGGGCAGAGTGAACTGATCATCAAACAGCGACAATAGAGCTTTGAATAATTGAGCCAACATAATTACCCCATCCTGCCCGAGCTCTTAAATCTATAAGTGTTCGGAACTGGTCTCTCCCCCTGACTTAGGGGGAGATGCATAGGGGGTACTTGTGACAACCGATATCCGAGATTTTTCCTCATCAGCTATCATAGATTCGACAACCAACATTCTTGTCACCTCGACCGAAGCGGAGAGGTGACACAATGTAGCGCCCTATCGCGAAATGTCATCCCTCGCCCTGTTGAATGCCGAAGGCAAATAGCAAAGCTATTATTCAACAGGGCAAGCAAAGCCGAGGGATCTCCTGCCAATCAAACATAAAACAACTCAAATACTATTCAGCCGCCGGATGGAATATAAATTGTGCGGCAGATCAATGGGAATTTTGTGCGCTCTCCGTTCCTTTTTCGTTATTTTATCCTCAAATGTTTTGTATGCATATTCTATGAAACCCTTTGAACCAATAACAAGTGTATCGGAAAAATATCTGATCCTGTGCTGCCATAAACTTATTTCCGGTCGGGAATCTTCCGAGATTTTCCCTTTTTCTGCACCTTTATAACTTTTCCTCTCAACTTTGCCCACACCGTATATAAACGATATATAGTCTTCAATTCTATCAATCTCAGTGCCTTCAAAACTCAGGAAATCATCGTTTGACTTTGCCAATCTGTCTGAGAAACTGCACCATCTGTATTCTTCAGGTTTACTGCAGATATTTGCACGCACAGGGTTTAAATCAATGTAGGCAAGCATGTTCAAAAGACTTTCTCCGCTTTCCACCAGTACACTCTTAAATCTGTCTCCCCAGAAATAACCCTTTCGGTTGTTCTTTTTGTTGTACCATCTGGAAAACGTCATTTTTATTGATTTTACATACTCAGATATGTCAGTCAGCTTTTCTTTATATTTTATTATTTCAGATTCCGTGATTTCATCCGGTATATTTTTATTGTGGCGGGATAATCGCTCTTTAAGTTCTACATTATCGATATCTTCCACTGATAAAGTTTTTACAAGAAGGTGAAAGTGGTTGTCCATAATACAATAACCGATAATGTTTACAAAATACAATGAGTTGAACTGCTTTATAACAGAAAGAAGCTTTTCTTTTTCAACATCACCCAACAAAAACTCTCCGCCCACTGTCCGGGAAATCACATGATAATATCCAACATCGCCGTTAATTTTAAATCGCTTAGTCCTTGCCATTTCAACCCCTCAGTTTTTGCTTTTCTCCTCTCAATAACTATAAAAACTTATCCCTCCCCTCTTAATACTTAAATCTTAGCACTTAATACTACCATGTCAAGTATTATTAAGTATTATTTACCTGTCCCCATTTTTTCCAAAGTTCTTCGGGAGAGGGAAACTCATCAAGCGGTATTTCTCTTTCTAATACACCGTTGGACGATGTTAAATCATGTTCAAAGAATGCATCACCGTTTGAACTGTAAACACAAGGCACATCCGGCAAAAATTCCCGGTAACCCAGTGCCTGCTGAATGCCATGTCTGACTGTATGATTATTATCTTTGGCTTCGATTATTGCAACGGGGATGTTTGGCTTGTAATAAAGAACATAATCAGCCCTTTTTCGTTTGCCTCTGGCAAACATATTGCCACGGACAAATATTTTACCTTCGGTTAAGTAAACATCCTCACTTAACTGGGTCATTTTATCCCACCCGGCTTTATTAATGGCGGGAGTAATATATTTTGTCCGTATATCCTGTTCTGATAAATCTTTTTTTGAAATCATATTGATAACCAATCGCCCATTAACAAATTTACCATTTTTTAAAATATCGGTCAAATGAATCTATAAATGCATAGTTTCTTCAAAACATACTATCATATTTTTTGAGAAGTGCCGGAAGAACTTTCAGCATAATTTTAAGATTGCCGTGTTATACAGCTGAGAAGTTTTACTTGATATGAGTGAATTGCCAAGCTATCATAAAAAAATGAAGGATATACAGAACTGTATAATAACTTGTTATGTTTAGAAGGTATTGAATGGAACTTCAGGATCTTGCTGCCATTGCAACAGTAATAGCGTTAGTTGTCTCGCTGGTATCGATAGCATTTTCCGCTAAACGATATCTGGGGATACGTGAGCGAGAGCAGGAAAAAGAGCGGTTTGATATCTATCATGCTCTCCTAAAGTCAGTGAGCCGAGGAACCGACGAAGCGGGCCCTTTAAAGCTGGTGAGTCAAATCGCGTACATTAACGAGCTGGGTAAATACAACGAATATGCATCAACCACACGGCAAGCTCTGAATTTGCTGAGAAAAGAGTGGGCAGAAAAGGAGCCGGAGCAGGTCAAGAAACCGTTAATCGAGGCCATTGATAATGTCTTGGCAGACCTACAGTCCCGGCAAAAAACATAACCATTCAGTCAACCGGACGCCGTAAAAGCGTGCCGCTTTTACGGTACCCTTCGCTTCACTTCGCTCCGGCGCCGGTTACTTTCGCGTTATGTGTAAAAAGGAATCGAACCATTGATCAAAATTGTGATTGGTATAATTGAGATACTGGTACTAATCCTTTGTGCATATTTTGGTTACAAATGGGCAAATGATCCAAACGGGAACTATGAGCCTTGGCTTTTTCTTGGCGGCTTGGTGTTTGTGGCTCTTTAGATATTCCGTAGATATGAAGACCCTTTCATAAAGCGAGAGGGAAAGAATCCCTCCCTCTCCGTTCCTTTTCTTCTGTATTACCAATAACTTAATTTTTTCCAAAAACCCACTGTGATAAAATTGTGATAATTTGGTTTCTATGCGTATATAAATTTGTCCAGTTCGTTCTTCTCACCGTTAATCTATTTGATTATCCTGCCGTATGTCTTGAATATCATCTGATGACTGGAATGACCGAGCTGCCTTGCCACTAGCACCAGCCAAAGGACTGGTAAATATATTGTATACACAAATTGATTGACTTCGTCAAATTTAGCTATTTACATAGCTGCCAATCGGTCATTGACCGATGCTAGTGGAACACATTATAATTGATATCGGTTTTTTTAACGATCAAGTTTTAAAGCGGCAATGGAACGATTTGTTGGGCGGCTGATTAAGCAACTTCAATTATTACTTTTCCATTCACATTCGCCTTTTCAATAAGCTCATACGCTTCTGTTGCTTTATTCATAGGCACCCTTAACCCGATGACCGGACTAATTCGTCCATCTTTAAGCAAACCAAACAACGTGGTCAAATCTTCAGAGAACCAATCAGGATGATTCTTTCGTGTAGCCCCGATAGAATAGAATGATGTGGAACGATGATTGGGAAATATATTCCATAACTTAAGCCGCAAAAAATCCAGCGGTATATTCCCACCTTTACCCAGTACTGAATCATAGAAACCATAGCTGACAAGTTTTCCACTGTGCCCCAACACACTAAATGATCGCTTCAGGTTGTCGCCGCCAATGGGATCAAATACAGCATCTATCCCTTTGTTTGCAAGACTTCGCAACCTATCTGAATAGTCCTCATTTTGGTAATCAATCGGCACCGCCCCTAAACTAGAAACAAGTTCATGTTTTGATTTTGAAGCAGTCCCATAAATTTCCAAATCCTTCAACACGCTCAGTTGAATCATGGCTGTACCAACTGCACCGCCGGCTCCGTGAATCAGTACTCTCTGACCGGATTTTACCTCAGCGATTCTGTTCAGCATTTGATAAGCTGTAACGTATGACAAAACAAGGCTTACAGCCTCGCCTGCATCCAATTCATCAGGAACCAATGTCAATCGATCAGCCGACACACATACATATTCGGAACATGCACCGATGACCATCAAATCGGCAACCCTTTGGCCTGACTTGAATTTTTCAACCCCTTCGCCAATTTTATCCACGACACCAACCATATCATAGCCTATCGTAAAGGGTGGTTTTTGTTTGATTTCAGGGTACATTCCTTCGCGAATCATAATGTCTGTAAATGCAGCCCCAGTGGCCAATACTTTTACTCTGACTTCATCTTTTGCCGGTTCAGGCAATGATGTTTCTTCAACTATCCTGAGTACCTCCGGCCCGCCACATTTTGTAATTTCAAGACGCCTGTAAGACATTAATAAATCCCCTTCGCGTACTGTTGATTTTTGCCGCAATAATAAAATTTTGTATAGTTCTGCATATCTTTTTTACATTTGCCATAGCCTGCCACATAATTCAGTGATAAACCAAATACTAAATTTTATATATTTTGTTTTACCACATTTTTCTTTCAAAAAAATGTCATTTTAAATCTTTCTTCTTTTCCTCAAATTCCTGTTTGTCAATTTCACCCTTTGCGTACCGCTCCTTAAGTATTTCAAGAGCCCTGTTTTCATCTCTGCCTGTGGAATTGTTTTGACTGCCAAAAACTTTTACCAATAAAAAAATTAGCAAAATTATAACTATAATCCAGATTATCCATCCAAAACCCATTCCATATCCCATACCGAAACCGTATCCGTTATAACCGTGCATAATTTACCTCCTTGTTAATATAAGATATGTAACTCAACAAAAAAAGAAAGGCGATTAACGCCTTTCTTTAGTTCTGATTTCTGTAGCCATCGGTAAAAGGTCCCATCACATTGCCCCATGGATTCACATGAAACTCCAACCTGTTATTCTTTCCGTCAACTACTTCCACTTCATACATTATTCCCATAGGCATGCGGAACTGTTCAACTTTTTCAACCTTAAACCCTTTGAAATTCGCTGCAACTATTTTTTGTACAACTTCCTTGGCACCGTCTTCACTCAGCTGTTCAGCGGCACCCTGAAAACCATTACCCATACAATTCCCCGGACCATACCCCTGTCCGTATCCTTGCCCCATCATTCCGGGTCCCATTCCATAACCTCTGCCGTAACCATTACCATGAGCCAAAGCCAGTGATGCTCCAAAAACTGTGATTGCTGCTAAAATAAGTAACTTTTTCATAATGTTTCCTCCTTTTGATTTTGTAATACATATATAAGAGCAGTAAATGTGCCATAAAAATGTAATCCGATAACTTACTTATAAAACAGCGCAATATTAAAAAACACACAAATTCGACATGTGAAAATATTGCCCGTATTGTGCAATTAATGCACATCGGCTTGCTATAGAAAGGTGGCTGCAAAAAAAGTATAAGACCTTTGAATAATTTGTTTTTCCATGTTTTAGGAAGTGGGACTTTAGTCCCGCAGGCCTGTGAATACTGAATTTCAAAAGAACGCTTGCCCGGCTAAAGCCGCGCTTCCTGAGTTATTCAAAGGTCTTAGTATGTGAAATTAGTTGTGTGAGTTATTTAAATAGGTAAGAAATGCACCCTCTTTTTCCGAGGGTGCATTTTATTTGGGACTTATTTCAGAATAAGTTTATAGGCTGTTCCCAAGAGTCCGCCTGGTGTAGAATGAGCTATCGCTTCATTATCCATTATTGCTAATGAAAACAGGTAAGGTTTCCCTGCTTCTGTAAACTGTACATCATGCTCTTCATCACCTGTGTTTCTGTCTCTAACTATTTCAAGTGTCCACATTCCGTCTTCGAAGTTATGAGCTTCTCTAATGTCTGCACGACTGCCTTCACCCATTCTTACCGGGGCAAGACTCGGAATCACCCTTGGACTGCCAAAGTAGAAATCCCCTGTACTGAGAGTATTCCCTGCTTCGTCCACAAGATTGCCGTATTTATCCATTTTGACTATTTTCTTTGCTGTCCCGTTTTCAATTTCAGACTTAAGAATCCAGTGATAATCTTCTCTGCCTGGTATCCAATATTTAGGTGCTTTCACAGTTTTGCCTTCATACTCAAATTCCTGAGAATTGTAAGAATAGGTACTTTTGCCGGGATCGCCATGCCTGCCGTTTTCATCGTTATTCAGCCATTTGTCATCAATAATGCCGACAGGTCCGCCCCTGTCTCTCTTCCAGTGCCATATATCGGCTGTTTCTCCGTCATTATTGGTTCTCATTTTTACGCCGTGGCAAAGTGTTGAGCAACCGTTTGATTCAAAATTTTCAATGGAAATATTCCAGAACATTGTAAACTTGTCTTCATATGCAGGCGGCAAGCCGTTAGCATCCGGAACATATTTGGGCTTCTGCATCCATTTACTTTCTTTTTTGTTATAGTACCACGACTGTCTGTCACGGCTGTCTTCCTGATCATTCCACTGAAAAAGAAAATAAATTTTATCGTCCGTATAAACTGAACGAAGCTTTACTGTTTTTTCTTCTCCTTCATATGCATCCCACCATTTGTCCTTGTAATGGTCATTGCCTGCATCATAGTCAGCCACAACGGTTTTAACAATCAGAGGTTGTACATCCATCCACATATTATCCACCTGACCGTCCAGAACCGGCGGCGAATCAACCTTCTCTGCCACCATCGTATCGGCAGCAAAACTTACTGATAAAACACCAAACATCATTGCAAATACAGCAATGAACGAGAATAAAAATTTTCTCATACTTTCCTCCTGTTCTTTTTAGATACTGTAATTGTAAGAATATTATCTAAGAAGAATCACATCCAGATAAATATTATGCACGGGATTGTGAAATTATGTGAATTAAACTTCACATAAAAATCATTTGGAAAACGATTCGATACAGTTCAAAAAGCGCTTCCCTTTGGCGGTTAAAGAATAGGTTTTTTCCGGCGATTGTTCTATAAAGTTCGTTTTTCTCAGCTGTTTCAAATGAAAGTTTGTTTTTGTATGATCTTCAATACCCAATTTTTTGTTTATATCCATAAATTTCATGCTGCCGGTATCTTTAAGAATAAACATTATTTTTCTTCTTATAGAATTTGAAAGAACACCGAAGACTTCATCCATCTCAGAATTATCGAAACATTTGGAAAATTCCAGCTTTTCAAGATTAATCTTAAGAATATTAATCAGCTCATTTATTTTAAAAGGCTTGGGAATATAATCATCCGCACCTTTTTTCATCGCTTTGACGGCGTTATCCACTGTGGCAAAAGCTGTCATTAAAATAATTTTTATACCGGGTGCTTTTTCCCTGATTTTAGAACACAGGTCTATGCCGTCCATATCAGGCATCATGTAGTCAAGCAAAACAAGGTCATAGCTTGAACTATTGGTCAGATCCAGAGCTTTATAAGGAGAATTGGTGCATGAAACACCTATATCCTCAAGCTCAACAGCTTCTTTCAAATATTCCAAAAGCTCTTCATCATCATCAACGATAAGTATCTTTTTCAATGTTAATTCTCCGGAAATACTAAAACAATTATATTTTTATCCATCCTTTTTTCAACTTTTATTTCTCCATTGTGCTTTTGCATAATATCATAACATATGTAGAGACCAAGTCCCGTTCCCTTGCCCGGCTTTTTGGTAGTAAAAAAAGGCTCGAATAATTTCCCGGCAATTTCATCCGATATTCCCTCTCCACTGTCTTCAAACAGTACTTTTATTTCTGCCTGAGCCTTTTGAGCGGCAATTTTTATCCATCCTTTGTACTCAATAGCTTCAAGTGAATTCATTATATTGTTTACAAACACCTCTTCGATTTTCCATGGGATACAATCTATGTATAAATTTTTACTTACAGAAATTTTTACTTCGACTTTTGACATGTTTGATTGTAAAAGGCTTAAAGCATTTTCAACAATTTCCTTCAGGGGAACCCTTTGAAATTCTTCATCCTGTGTTCTTGAAAAGTATAAAAGTTCTTTAGCAATCTTTGAAGCATTGTCGATATTTTTTTCTATATTATCTATTCTTCTGTATAGCGTATGATCTTTGTAATTGTCTTTCTCAAGATTATTTTTCATCAGCTCAATATTAAGGGATGCTTTTGTCAGAGGAGTATTAACTTCATGGGCAATACCCGCTGCAAGTTTACCCAGTGATGCCATTTTTTCTGCTTCAGCTATCGAGTTTATCTGTTTTTCAATAATATTGTACTGCTCAATATCGAATGTTCTGAGTGCTTTGATAAGAAAAAACAACAGACCGAAAGCTGTTAATGCGCGAACTATGATAATATTTACTGAGAAAAAAGTTACATGCATGTCGGTAGGAATAAGTCCTGTGGAAACTGCATACAATATTAGCCATAAGCCTGAAAAATAGAAGTTTTTACTCCCTTTTGAACTAATGTTTTTTAAACTTGCGGCATAGATTATAATGGCAAGGCCTGCAATAAGACCGCTGGGAAAACCTAAAAAATTTCTCACAACATAATCCAGTATTTCATAAAAAGAGGAGAGAAAATTTTTATTAATATATGCAACTATTAAAACAATAACAAATGCCGGGGCAATTACAGCAAGAATATTAAGAATTTTTTTTATTTTTGGATAAAGATGTTTTAATAAAAAGATTCCAAAAAATAGGATTAATAAATAGGAAAGAGACAAATTTGAAATTTGAAATAATTTCAGCAGTTTACTACTCTCCACCGGACTATCGGCAATTTTCAAATAAAGTTCCAGCCATTCATGTACTGCATGACTCAATCCAAATAGACCCAGCAACCACAAAATTTTGGCAAGATAAAGCTTACTTATCTTAAGATTTTTTGAAAAAATTGAAACCGCAAGGGTAAAAAAAGCTAAACCGTAAAATAGATATGTGATGTAAAACAATAAATTCTCAGAATTGTTCATAAGTCGTTAATATACTATTTTTCTCTAAAATAAAATATATAAAAAATAGCTGTAAACAAATTTATCCGGTTTTGCACACCATTTCACACTCCATTTCGCCCAATATTTTACCATGCTGCATATTTATCTCCCTTTCAGCCCTCTTGCACACATTTAAATCATGGGTTACTACAACAATCGTATGACCCTGCTTGTGAAGAGAACTTAGCAAATCCATCACCATATTTTCATTTTCCTCATCGAGGTTTCCGGTGGGCTCATCAGCTAAAATCAGTTTTGGGTAATTTATAAGAGCTCTTGCTATACATACCCTCTGCTGCTCACCGCCGGAAAGCTGGGACGGAAAGTGTTGTGCCCTGTCCTGCAGACCCACCTTTGCCAGTGCCTGCAAAGCTTCATCTTCATCAGAAATACTATGGTAATATTGGGCAAGCATCACATTTTCAACGGCTGTAAGATAAGGGACAAGATGAAACTGCTGAAAAATCAGTCCGATCTTATCCCTTCGGATTGCCGTCAAATCTTTTTTATTAAGATTTGTAATATCGATTCCGTCTATTTGAACCCCCCCTTTTGTAGGAGTATCCATACATCCGACAATATTTAACATAGTACTTTTACCGGAGCCCGAAGGCCCCATAATAGACACCCAGTCGCCCTTCATTATCTCCAGACTGACATCATCCAGGGCTTTCACCCTGTCGTTATAAATTTTCGATACATTTTCCAGTTTTATAAGACCCATTTCAAACCTCTCTTAATTATATTATTCTCCTTTCAAAACGACTGACGGATCAACGTTTATAACCCTTTTAAGCGGAAACATTGCAGACGCGCCTGCCACAATTGCCGATAACATAACGGTCGCAAAAACAACCACTATCCTGAATGATATATAGGAGTCAAAAACACTCTGACCGATTACCTGGGCACAGAGATATCCAAATATATATCCGGCTATACCACCGGTGAGCCCTAAAACAAAAGCTTCTGTCAAAAATTCGCTGATAACGATCATATTAGATGCCCCAAGTGCTTTTTTAAGCGCTATTTCCTTCTTTCTCTCTGCAATAATAGTCATCATAGTTGTGGAAACACACAGTACAGTGGATGCAAGTATGACAAGTACAACAAGATACATAACAGATTTTATTTTGCTCAGAATTTTTCCTTCAGAGCTGGCTATCCGTTTAATGGAACCGGCTTCAATTCCCGAAACATTTTTATTAACAGAAGCTATGAGAGACTCAGGATTCTTATCGGCAGTAATAACACTCAGTCTTGCCGTATTAACATAACCTTTGTTTTCGAAAATTTTCCAGGCATCTTCAATATCCAGGAATATCCTGTTATCCGGGTCCCCTCCTGTTTTTATCACAGCACCAACGATAAACTTCTTTGACAGTTTGCCGGAAGTTAATTTTATTTTATCCCCGATTCCGTAATTCAGCTTCTCAGCCACAGTTTCTCCCAAAACAGCCTCACCTGCGCCTTTTTCAACAGGTATAGAGCCTGTGATCTTCCAGTAAGGGTTTACTTCATCTATTTGATCAAACCATGTCCCCACCACAACAACGGGCATTTTACTTTTAAGAACGGAGTTGTTGGATTGTACATCTGCTACGCCGTACAGATCCGGTCTGACACCGACGACAGACTCTTCTCCGAGAATTTTTTTGATATTGTCAATTTTTCCAATACTGAATTTGTCCCCCTCTGCCGCTTTAACAGATATGTTGGCGCCGTAAGCCCTCAGTTCTTTTGCCATTTTGGTGTTTATGTCATAATAAACACTGGACAATGCCGATATTATTCCGATACCTACTGAAATGGCGAAGAAAATTATTAAAGTCCTCGATTTTCTTTCTCTGATAGCGTGTATAATCAATCGTAAAAACATTCGGACATTCTTCATAACTTATACTCCTATCCGTGCAAAACTTCAGCCGGATCCAGCTTTAAAACTATTTTCAATGGAGAGATACTTCCCACCAGAGCGACAATAACAGCCAGTATAATAACAAATGGCGCCAGCAGTAGTTTCATAGCAACAGGGATACCGAAAACTTTTATCCCTATAATATTGGCAAACGCACTTCCCAAAAAGAATCCAAGGAACCCCCCTGCCAAGGCAAAAATAACTATCTCAGCCAGAAAGAACATCACAATATTCGTATCCTCCGCACCTATTGCCTTCATAAGCCCTATCTCCTGCTTTCTCTCCAGAACTTTTGTCGTCATAATGCTGGAAATTCCGAGTGAAGAACTTATCAGGGCAGCAACTGTAACAAGAACCATGAGAAGATTTATTTTACCAAGTATTTTGCTTTCTGACTCTGAAATCTGCCGCACCTGTTCTGCCACCGCACCCGGAATAACTTCCTCTATCTGATAAGCTATAGAATTAGCATATGCCGTACAATACCACGTTTCAAACTCCTCTGCTGTCAGGCTCTCAGGATTATTGCCCGCTTTTCGGGCTAAGTCGTTAACCGGCGAAGTCAGAGCACTCACTTCAATCTTTTCAATTTTATTCCCCCTATTCAGAGCAGATTGCAGAAATTTTAAGGGGACAAAGATTTGATATTCCGCTTCATCACCGCTGCTGATAATGCCCTTGACTTTCACTTCTTTTACTATGTCTTTACCGTCTTTTTTAAATTTAAGTTGTATCAAGTCTCCTTTACCGATATTGTTTTCAGATGCAAATTCCTCTCCCACCATAGCGAGATTCTTTTTCTTACCACTTTGTATCCATTCACCCTTTATTTCCCACCACGACTTTAAATCTTTTATCCCCAGCTTGTATTTTTCCCCTGTAGGAATCCTTTTTTCATCGTCAAACCAGGTGCCATTAACAGCAGTTTTCTCCCCTTTAACCTCAGCCTGCACTTTGAGATAAGGGGCCAAATCCACAATGTTGTGACGCCAGAAAATCATTTTTATTTTCAAAGCGTCCTCTTCTGTTAAAAATTTTCTGCTGCCTTTTTTCCCTCCTATTTCCACACCTTTAATTTCAGCAGGTATGTATGCCGATTCAGGTTTTACAACGATATTTGAGCCGTATGACTTTAACTCCCTGTTCATTTTGTCACCGATATCCATCGATATACCCAGCATTGCTGTAGCCATAGAGGTGCCGAGCATAATGGCGGCAACAGCCAATATCTTTGATTTAAAACCTTTTGTAAAAGTACGTTTAATAAGTCTCAGAAACATCCGACTCTCTCCTAACCCCTGAAAATGTCTTCTTTTTTAAGCAGTTCTTTTTTGGTTATATATATTTTTCCGTTCTCTACCCGAAAATTAATAGGTATGGGATTACAACCGCCGGGAAAGCCTATTGTTGCTTTGTTCATAAGCACATCACAACGTCTGCAGATTACATTGTTTTCCTGCTGATAATAACCTGCAGCACCGCATATATCACAGGCATCATAAACTACCCCGTATGCATCTTCAGTTTTTCTTATTATAAAAAATTTAATGATAACATCTTCCTTCGTTTCATAGGAGAATCTATGCAGTTTTCCGTCATTAACTTTTTCTTTATCTATTTCAAATACGCCATCCACAGGCTTTAAAGGTACAGCGGGTACTAAGCTGACAGTGCGGTTCATGGAAATATAATTCGCTGAAAGTATTAAAATAAAAACACCTGCCAGAGTTGCCGGAAATTTTATCCAGAAAACTCTCTTCTTTTTCCGTGCCTTGATTTTACGGATTTCAGCTCTGTTCAGACCTTCATAACCAATATGATCACCTGTTTTTATAAACAAATTCAAAATTAAGATCACTCCCGTGGCAAACAGAAAAAAGTATGAAAACAGACCGATATTATTGTAGAAAGGTGCCACACCACTGATAAGAGAAGGGGTTGAAGGTAGAATCCCAACAAAAATCAACCCGTATACAGCCATTATGGAAAGTTTGCCAAGATATATAAAATTTACAGTCAACAATAAGCGTCTGCTCAGATCATTTGGTGATCTCCGGAGAAAATTGATAAGTGCAAACAAAAACAATATTAGCAGCAGAATGCCCGTGATTACTCCGCAGTATATGAGAAACTGTTTGGTATCAAATCCGGATGTCTGCATTGTATCTAAAGAAATTTTTGAAGGAACTCTGAATATGTGGGTTTCGTATAACACCCCAAGATAAAGGCAGTAAGCAAATATTAAAACTTTCTGAATAAAATTATCATTTGTTTGCCCGTTTTCACTTACACCGTATTTCTGATAAACAGCCCATAATATTATTATTACCGTCAACAGAAATCCGGTAAAAGTAAAAAAGACTTCTGTCTCTTTTTCAATACTTAAATGCTTTAATGTATAAACAAGAGAAAAACTGAACAGTAAACCAGCTGTTAGAGCGTAGAAAACTGCTTTCCCGGCATTCTTTATTTTAGTGTGTTTCAAATAACCAACCAAAAATCCGATAAGAATTACTGCATCCATCCCGGATAAAATAGTCAGTGCCATTCCTTTAATCATCTACAACCTTCCTGTAACAAAAGATATTTTCCTCGGTCTCATCTATAAAAACTATTAAATCAGGCAGGGGAGGGGAGTCCCCCCTGCCTGAAAAAATTTTAGAACTTACCTGTGTAAGTAAATTCCCACTCAAGAACAATCGGCTTTTTCCAAAAGCGTGTCTTATCAACCCCTGTGATTTTATCTGCATGCAACACAAGCCCCTGCTTTTCAGGTGAATATATGAAATAAGTCAGCTTATAATTGCCTAAGCCCATCATCTTGACATTGGCTCCGTAATGAGGTCCGTCACTTGCTATCATCGGCATAAATGTGCCTTCCTGTGTTTTTCCATTGTCCAGATTTTCCAGTTTATACTCAACTTTCAAATAAGGCACAAAGGAGCCAAATGGAAAACCGTATGGATTTTTCATCAGTGCGGTAACATCCGCTTCAAGGTGAATATCCGATTCTGCCGCTGATAATCCGGATTTACCGGCAGGCTCCATCTCTGCTGCCTGAAAATATACAGCGGCAACTTGCATTTTGTTTACCTCTTTAGGCTCACCCGCAGGATATTCCTTAAATGCGTAGGAATTTGAGTAACTCACCATTACAGCAAATGCTGCAACAGCTAATGTTAAAAATGTTTTTTTGATGCTCATGTTAAACCTCCGTTAATTTTTTATTGAACAAGCCTTTTCAGGCCTTTGCTCTTTTTGGTATAAAGTTGTACATGACAGCAAATATGCCTGCCGCAATTATTATCGACTGCAAAATTACAGTCTGATAGGTGGGATAAACACCCAGCCACCCTATTGTCGGAAAACCGTTTAACGCTGTTGCCCCTATAACTCCAGATTCCTGAAGCTCACGAACACCCTGACCGGCAAAGACAAATGCCAGATAATAGAGAAGAGCGCTCGTACCCAGAAAAAATGGTTTGAGAGGCAGTTTCAAACTGGTTCTTTCAATCACAAGAAACATTACAACTAACCCTGCACAGCCAATCAGGAAGCCAAGTGCAATCATTCCGTAAGCAGACGGATCGGTATCGGCTACCAAAGCCTGATAAAACAGCACTGTTTCTGCTCCCTCTCTGTATACGGCCAAAAACACGGCAAACCAAAGAGCCCACAGGTTGCCGGTTTTAAGAGAGTTCTCAACTTTACCCTCTATATATTTCTGCCACTTTTTTGCTTCCACTTTGCTTATAAGCCAGTAACTTACGAAGAACAGAACTGCAGTTGCCAGCAGCATCGTTATACCTTCCAGAAGTTCCTGTCCTAAGCCGCTGATATCCAGCACATATTCAAACAAAAAGGCGGTTACTATACTGGCACCTATCGCAGCGGCTGTGCTGTTGTAGACAATTTTGGTTTTCTCCTTATTTCCGGATTTTATTAGATAGGCAAGAATTGCACTTATAATAAGAATTGCTTCAAAACCCTCCCTGAGAATTATAAGGAGTGAATACAGCAGCTTTTGGAACGGACTCTGCTCTTTTCTGGGAGCAAGCTCATTAAGCTGAGCTGAATAAGTGTTTAAGTCCTTTATCAACAACCCGGCCATTTCCGCCACTTCCTGCTGAGATGCACCTTTATCCATAAGCTTTTTAATTTCGCCGAACATATATTCGACTTTAAAAGCAGTCTGCCCACCGATATTTGCCTGAATAGCCTGCTCCATCTCCTCTTCCTCAAAAACCCTGAAATATGCATCAGTAATATTTTGCTTTGCTGCCTTAACATTACCCTTATTGTATTCTTCCAAACCATTATCCACATATTCCTTGATTTCAGATGTCACATCATTCCATGACCCGGCTGCTTCTGCAGTAGAAAATGAGACAACGAAAAATAATGCTGTTAACACCGCTAAAAATATTTTGCTTTTTACAATCATACAAACCTCCTGCAATTAAATCCCTACGTAACTTGTATGCATTTAAGTTAGAAGCTTCTAACATCTAAACCCAAGGGTGTCAAGAAAAAACTTAGTTTTTTCTAACTTTTTGTTTTAACCATATTTATCATAGAGATACAGCATTAGAAAATGATATGACTTTAAGTTTTTCGGAAGGATATTGTCGGCTGATAAACAAAGAGGGCAAGCATCACTTACCCTCTTTTGAGAAATTGTTTATGAATAATTGAGTGGGTACTAGTTACTCATTCCCATTCCCGGCATACCGTTGATAGGAAAATTATCACGCATCATTCCCATTCCGGGTTGAAAATTGTCATCAGTAAAATTGTCCCAGCCTACATTTTGGTGCATATAAGTGAAACCGTTCATCATCTCTTCTCTCATGTTGGTGCTGTTGTCTGAAGAGAAGTAATAACCCATATATTCTCCCATTCTCAATGAAGTATCTACCATATTTTGGTAAGAAGGATTGTCATAGCTTTTTTCTACAAAATCTTCAAATATCGCCTGATGGGATGGTAATCCAAACTCTTCCATCACTTTATTTCGAGCTTCTTCGAAAGTCATATTGTCATTATTCATATAGTACCAGTGAAGAGAGGTAAAAGGTGACACTACCCTCATTGAATCATTATCGAGAGAAACCATGGTAATATTATCCGTTAAATACTGTCCCAAGCCGTCATCAAAAGTAACTCCCGCTGTACCTTTTGCCACAACCGGATGACCGAATGAGTCATTGTCCAGATTCTCAAATTTGTATTGACCATATGCATCAGTAGTAACCAAAGGCTCATTTTCATCATGTTCAAAATTACCATTGAAGTCCATAAACACCTCAGCACCTTGCCAATAACCGTCAATAACCACACCTGACAAAGAACCGCTTGAGCTTTGTGTGCCATCATTTGTCCCTAAATTCTGTGTTGAATCACCTGAAGAACCGGAACCACCGCCACAAGCCGCGACAATAAACAGTGTCATAGCTGCTGTTGCTGTATAAAGTATTTTTCTTATTAAACTCATAAAATTACCTCCTGTAAATTTTTCTTTTAATATTTGAAGCAAGCAGAAATAGATCAAAGCCCTCTTCTACTGCTGCCTAAAATTTCCTGCAGGGAAAGGCCCCATAACATAACCAAACGGGTTAACCCTGAGCAGAAAACGATTTCCATTATCATCTTCTACTGTAAATTCATGAATAGATCTTCTTGCTACCGAAACTTGTTCCTGATCTACAATTTTGAACCCTTTGAGGTTATTCTTCATAAAGCTGGTTACTTTACCTTTCGCTTCATCTTTACCAATTTGTCCACTTTGCTGATTGCCATAGGTGTAAGGTCCCTGGCAATTGTAGCCCGGCATAACACCTCTTCCGTAGGCCGGTGCGCCTTGGGGTTGACCATAATATCCACCCATCATTCCTCCGGGATGTTCGTAACCGTGCATTCCACCTTGATAGCCTCTTGGCATACCGGGGCCATAAGCTATCGCAACGCTGACACCAAGTGCCAGGATTCCTAAAATGATTGCTGTTTTTTTCATATAGTTTCTCCTATAAAATTATTTAGTAATCTATAAAGCACAGAACATGCCAAAATATGAACTTATCTTAATATATTGATATACAATGAAAACTATATTTTCTGCTTTTATCAGGTGTGAAAGATTTTCTCATGAATGTAGAATATTCTACAAGTATAATGAATGGTACTGTTTTTAGGTTTATAAATAATTTGATATGGTTGTGAATAAAAAATCTTTGATTGAAGAAGAAAAAGTCTCTATATAATGTCGATAAACAAAAAAGTATTTCTGCAAGATACTTTAGCGATTAACCACTGACAATCTTATTTTTTTGTGCCTGGATATTTTTTAAAAAATCATTGATATCAATTTTCAGTTTATCAAGTACCTTTTTTTGTTTATCATTATAAGGGATAAAATATTCATAAACACGACGTTCCAATATAGAATTTTCAAGGTCATGGCAAAGTGAAAGGGCTTTAATTTCATTTAATTCATTATTCCGCAGCTGATCTTTTATATCCTGAATGCTCTCCATAAACGTATACAAAGTGTACGTTTTGGTCTTTTTTTCATCAAAGCCCATTTTTTCCTGTTTAGCCTGGTCACACAACTCTTCAATCTGTTGGAGCCTGTACAGCTTTTCCTCTGACAAGCTGCTCCAGAATTCCTCATTTTGATAAAATTTCTCCGAAATCTCCTTGTAAAGTTCAGAAAGTGCAAGCTCTTTGTCTTTCAGCAAATCCAGAATCTTTTGCTGGTAATCCTTTAATGGCATAAAGATACCCTCTCAAACAGTTTAAAACTCATTTTTATATAATTATACCACAAAAAAATAACAATATGCTCTTTTGAAAAAAATATATTCAGTTTATTTAAATTTTCCTCCTTTCCTTTACTCAATGTTTCAAGACACCTATTGCAAATGCATAGACAGATTGTCATTTGTGAATTAACATAAAGATACATATACCGTAATCAAAATTTTACAGTAAACAGGAATCTGCGGAATGAAAGATGAGAAAAAGGCAATCTGGGGATGGGCTTTTTACGACTGGGCAAACAGTGCATTCGCCACTACCGTTATGGCGGGGTTTTTCCCGTTATTTTTCAAAAAGTTCTGGGCTGTTAATCTCAGTTTCCAGAAAAGTACATTCTATCTTGGTACAGCCAACTCTCTTTCTGCAGTCATAATAGCTGTACTTGCGCCATTTTTGGGAGCCGCTGCAGATAAGGGGAGTATGAAAAAGAAGATGCTCATCTGTTTCGCATTTCTGGGAATAGTAAACACCTTCTCTCTTTTCGCTGTATCCGAAGGAGAGTGGCTGCCGGCTCTCCTTTTTTATTTCACAGCATACGCTGGATTCGCCGGAGGCAATCTGTTTTACGATTCCCTTATTACCGATGTTGCTTCAATTAAAAAAAGGGATGTCGTTTCATCACTGGGTTTTGCCCTCGGTTACATCGGTGGTGGGATCTTATTTCTTACAAATGTTTTAATGTATTTGAAACCGTCGTTTTTCGGAATTCCTGACAGTACAACCGCTGTTCGGATTGCATTTATATCCGTTGCCTGCTGGTGGGCTGTTTTTACTATTCCTTTAATTCTTTTTGTTAAGGAACCGAAAAACGAAATTCATATATCCCTCATCGGCTCATTTCACTCAGGGTGGAAACAGCTTAAAGATACGTTTATACATATAAAGCAGTACAAGCAGGTGGTACTTTTCCTTATAGCATACTGGTTCTATATAGACGGCGTTTACACAATCATAAAAATGGCAGTGGATTACGGTGCAAGCATGAATTTTCCTTCTGAATCCCTCATTAAAGCTTTGCTGCTGGTGCAGTTTGTGGCATTCCCGGCAGCACTTATTTACGGATGGATCGGGATCAGAATAGGTGTAAAAAAAGCCCTCCTCACAGGAATTATTGCATACTGTTTTATCACAGTTTTCGGATTTTTTATGCAGGAGATTTGGCAGTTTTATACAATAGCAGTGTTGGTCGGGCTTTTTCAGGGAGGTATACAGGCATTAAGCAGGAGCTTTTTTGCCCGGTTGATTCCTGATGATAAATCGGGAGAATTTTTCGGGTTCTACAATATGCTGGGAAAGTTTGCAGCCGTATTGGGTCCCTTTATGATGGGATTAGTTGCTCTATTCAGCGGGAGTAACCGTTACAGTATTCTTTCTTTAATCATACTGTTCGCAGCGGGAGCACTTATTCTTACAAGGGTTGACAGCGGCCGGACTACTTAATACATATTCTTATATTATTCCTGCTACTCTCCCATTTTTTAAGAGTTATGACAATAGCGCAACGTTATTGTTGAGATGGTGAAGGGGGAAAATAGAGAAATAGGGAGATAGAGAAATGGTAAAATAGATAAACAAAATATCATATATAAAAACATCCTATGGAGACCCAAATGCATGAAATAAGAATAACAAAAGGCTATATCCCTGGATCTATAGGCAGAGTTGTAGAGCTGCACGGAAGTTACTATTACCAAAACTGGGATTATAGGCAGAGTTGTAGAGCTGCACGGAAGTTACTATTACCAAAACTGGGATTTCGGCGTTTTCTTCGAGTCAAAAATAGCCCGGGAGCTTGCCGAGTTTATAGACCGCTATGATGAAAACAGAGACGGATTCTGGAATGCTGTCTCAAACAGCCGCATCGAAGGTTCAATAACAATAGACGGAATTGACGCTGAAAGCAAAGGGGCACATCTCCGTTGGTTTATTATGTCAGGTGTTCTGAGAGGTAAAGGAACAGGCGGCAAGCTAATGGAAAAAGCTATTACATTCTGCCAGCAAAAACGTTATCCCAAAATTTATTTATGGACGTTCAGAGGCTTAAATGCTGCCCGGCATCTTTATGAAAAATTCGGTTTCACCCTTGTTAGTGAACATGAAGATGAAGGATGGGGTACAAAAGTTTATGCCCAGAAATTTGAGCTGCTGCTCTGAAAATATATTATACTAATCCCACATATTCTGTCTGCTTAAATAATCAACTTATCCGTCACTTACATCTTTCAGCCATATTTTATTTATAGCATTGTAAATTCATTGAAAATGATATGGCAAATGAAAGGAGAACATATTATAATATAAGTGTGGAGCAGTTCTTTAACAGTTAATTGTCAAAAGGAGGCACTATGTCCGAAATAATTATTGTAACGGACGCAGGATACTTCGAAGCTTATGAAGTAATTGAAGAAATCATGGAATCTCCGAGACTGGAAATGATCAAAAAATTTGCGAACGTTGATGCAAGGACTAAATTCAGCGAAAAAGTTACAGATCAAGCCGGACGTTTCGGAAGAGATCAGGGCGGAGGCAATGTGGTGAAAAGCTACGGAGAACCGCATAACCTTGAACAGGAAATCGAAAAAAATGTTATCAAAACAATTGTCGAGGAAATCAACAAAATAATCAACAAACATAAACCGAAAAAATGGTATCTGGCTGCTGAAAAAACTATAAACAACCGTATTGTTGAGCAGCTGGATGACAATGTCAGAGATTCTCTGGCAAAAAATGTAAAAGCAGATCTTACAAAAAAAGGAAAGAAGGATCTGCTGTCATATTTTAAATAAGTTGGAGGTATTTAGAGGTAGTTGAGGTAATTAAAAGTATTTGAGGTGCCAGCCGCGCACACAAAATTTTACCTTGGTTATTTTACGAAAGACACTATAAAAATTATGATACTAAAGATTGTATTAGATTGAAGATTTGTGCGCCTGGTATTAGAGGTAGATAAAGTTTGTTGGGATGGGACCTAAATACTATTTCATCATTTTTCCATCCCGCTACTTCTCTATTTCACTAAAAAAGTTACATTTCCAAACAAGTACTTAAATATTAAGGTCAAATTAAAATTCTTCTTATCCCTGCAGCCAACGTTTGTTTATAAGCTTTGGTAAATTCCTCCGGAGTGATTCTTCTTCCAATTAGACTATCTCCCGCAGCTTCTCCACAGGGAAAATACTGATCCATAAGATTAACATACGCATCAGTGGATACCTCCTCAGCCAAAAATTTCATAATATTGCCTGTCCCTGCTGCCCCTTCCGGCATAATAAGATGTCTCACCAAAACTCCTTTTACAGCAATATTTTCTTCGTTAATATGCAGATCACCCACCTGTCTGTGCATTTGAATTACCGCTTTGGCAGCATAATCCCGGTAATTACCTGCATTGCAGTATCTCATAGCTATTTCATTATCCCAGAATTTGAAATCGGGCAGATAAATATCTATAACACCTTCAATTAACTCAAGTGTCTCAGGGTTTTCATAACCCCTGCAATTATAGACCAGAGGAATATTCAGCCCCTTTTCAACAGCCGGAATCAAAGCCTCGATTATTTGAGGAATAACATGTGTGGGGGTTACAAAATTTATATTATGGCAGCCGGCACTCTGCAGATCCAACATCATTGAAGCCAGCTGCAAAGGAGAAACTTCCCGCCCGTAGTTCAAATGACTGATTTCATAGTTCTGACAGAAACTGCACAGCAAATTGCAGGAGCTGAAGAAGATCGTTCCTGAGCCGTATCTGCCTGTCAAAGAAGGCTCTTCACCAAAATGAGGATTAGATGAAGCAACCTTTGCTTGCCTGCCGGTACCGCAGTAACCTATTTCATCTTTCAGACGGTTAACTTTACATTTGCGGGGACAGAGGGTACAGCACCCCAGGACTTTTAACAAATCATCTTTGATTTTTTGCAGTTCTCCTGATTCATGTAACATTATGTAATTCATTGGCAATGCCGTTTATTAAAAACCCATCTATGTTTCCTTCTCAATATTTACAACTAAGAGCAGTTCTATTCAGAAGGTATAGTATATATATTTCGGTCAAATAGATCGATGCCGCACTGCAGATTGTCCACCCAATCGATGAACCTGTTAACCATCTCTTTACCTTTAAAATATTTACGCCCGTGTTGAGGAATAATCATTTCAATGTCCAGATCTCTAACCATATTAGCCCACAATTTACACACTTTATTGGAAGCTATATATCTTCTATGAAATCCTTCCATAAACCTAACATGCTCGTCAAAATCTTCAACAGGTTCAAATTCAGCAGTAAAAGGGAAAATCGATGTTCCCATATCACCAGAAAAAAGTATTTTTGAGGTAGTATCATACATATGCACATTCCCGGCGGAATGGAGAAAATGAGCAGGGAGAAGTATAAATTCTGAATCATTCAAGTTAATTCTCATCCCCTCCTCAGGTATAGGTGTAAAAAAATCCTTTTCAAGGCTCTGTCTGCAAAAGTGAGGGATAAATCGGACCCATAACTGAGGTACATAAGCCACAGCATTTGAAAAAATCATCCAGTAGTTTATTCCGGCACCGGTGTCCGGATCCTGGTGCGAAATAACAATTTTCTTAACCTTTCTGGGAAATATGAATTTGGAGATTTCTTTGTGCAGCGGTTGAAAAACCTTGGCTCCTCCCGGATCAAACAAAAGTCCCTGATCCCCATTAACAATGAGAAACTGATTCGACTGAACGTCCTCCATGTCAACTTCACCTTCATTCAGTATATCGTCGAAAACTATGCACCTGTGGGTGCCATTGTCAAAAATAATTCTGGACATACAACCCCCTTCGATTAAATTAACCTATATTAATATAATATCTCCTCATATTGATATATTCAACATTTATACAAAATTTTTTAAAATTAATTTAATTTAAAGTTTGGTTGTTTTGGATTTAAAATTCATCAATAAGAAAGCCATAATATACCAAAGGCAGTCCCCAGAAGGCTCCCGGCCCACACATCTGAAAAATAGTGTACACCCAGCCTCAATCTGCCCAAGCTCACTATAAGCGCCAAAATAAAAGCAAGTGAAGTCACCAGAAAATTAAAATGTGAAACAAATAAAGCGGCCACTGCCAGAAACCATATACGACATGCATCGCCGCTTGGAAAACTCCCGTCAGACGGTCTTTTCCGCTGCCGGAGAAAAACGCCTGTTAAGCTTAAAAAAGGACGGGGGCGTTTAATGTATATTTTAACAAGCCTTTCCGTCAAAGACATCACAATTGCGGATGCCAGCAAATACACTCCCTTGGACGGAACTGCAAAAGCAAACAACAAGATTACAGCCGTAAACCACCACTTGGTACCCAAAGGATAAAACATTTGAAAAAGAAAATCAGCCTTGTCCAGTTTTTTTGATTGATTTATTTTCAGAAACAATTTTTTATCTATTTCATATACACAGCCCACTTTGTAAAGCAGACCTCCGGCTAATCCCGCAGTTATTATCATCAAACCTGCAGCCATATGCATTACCCCTTAACCAATTTTGATTCATTTTTTCAAATGAATCGAAATTTACTAATCTGATAGTAGCCAAATATTTATAAATTTAATTTATTCAGGTGAACCAATTTTAAATGCCAGCTTAAAACCGTTTAAAATAATGGGGAGTCCCCTGACTATACACAAAAATACTGCAAACCAAGAAACACCTCTGAAAAAAATATGCACATTGTACAGCAGAAGTTCATCAGACCGGCCAAAATTTTGCATTTTCAAAGCCAAAACAAGCGTAAGCCCGCTGAATGCAACCACTTTGGATACTCCGTATACCGCCCTCATCCACCGTGATGCCACAAGGAATTTTGCCCAAAACAAACTGTGCTGCTTAAACGGTGCAGTCCCTTCTTTAACACCCAGACTTCTGAAGGCATCTGTTAAAACCGTTCGTATGACAACAACCAGCGGAATAAAAATCGAGATAAGATTCATATCGGCAAAAATGAACCACAAGACCAATTCGTAAATCCTGTCCACAGCAATATCAAGCACACTGCCAACAAGGGAGGTCTGACCAAGTTTCCTTGCAGCCATCCCGTCCAGCATATCCATAGCCATAAACAAAATTATAAGTAAAACGGCAGTGAAAATCAAAGTGGAGTTTTGTGAATACAGCAGATAAAGATAAAGAAAAAGCAATGGAATGCGGGATGCTGTAATGATATTCGCCATATCCACCTCTTAAAATTCATTTCCCGTCTGCTCCGGGGGAAAAATGACATAACAAATTGTGATAACCAATTTTCTCGTCGAAACTGCCAGTTTTAAAAACTAAAATCCTTCCGGTGTTTCATTATCTCCCATCAAGAATTTCTCTTATTTTCATTTCCAAATCATTCATTTTGAAGGGCTTCTGAATAAAATTAACGTTATCCTCAAATAAGCCGTGCTGCCCGATTACATTGGACGTATATCCCGACATGAATAAAACCTTTGCATTCGGGTAAAGTTTAGTTATTTTATCCGACATCTTTTTGCCGTCCATATCCGGCATTACCACATCAGTAACCACAATATCTATGTCACCCCTGTATTCTTCCGCAATTTGCAAAGCTTCCAGAGGATTATTTGAAGTTAATAAATTATAACCAAGAGTTTCAAGCATCTTTTCGGCTATCCTCAGAATCGCCTCTTCATCTTCTACAATCAGTACCGTCTCCCCTTTACTCTCAGAAGGTGCAGCCTTTTGTATTTCCTCTGTTTTCTCCACCCTTCCTGATTCACATTTCAGGTAAATCTTAAATGTGGTGCCCTCACCTATTTCGCTGTAAACATTAACAAATCCTCCGTTCTGCTTCACAATACCGTAAACCGTTGAAAGTCCCAGTCCTGTACCTTCACCGGCTCCTTTGGTGGTAAAGAAAGGTTCAAAAATATTCTCCACCGTGCTTTTATCCATTCCGCATCCGTTGTCACTGACAGCAAGCATTGCAAATTCCCCCGGCAGAAAACCGGGATTTGTTTTGGCGTAGCTTTCATCAATTGATACACAATTTGTTTCTATAGTAATCTTACCTGAATCACCGATTGCATCTCTTGCATTTATACATAAATTCGCCAGAATCTGGTGCAGCTGCGAAGGATCCATTTTTACCGGACACACACCGGAATCAGGCAGCCATATAAGCTCTATACTTTCACCAATAAGCCGCTGAAGCATACTTATCATTTCATCAATCGAATTATTTAAATCCAGGACTTTCGGATTGCTGGACTGTTTTCTGGCAAAGGCTAAAAGCTGGCTGGTGATTTCATTGGAGCGCTCTCCGGCTTTCTTGATTTCTTTTATATAACCTGCCAACTCACTTGAAGGGTCCAGCTCCATTAATGCAAGCTCACAATAATTCAAAATTACGGTAAGTATATTATTGTAATCATGGGCAATCCCTCCTGCCAGGCGGCCTATGGACTCCATCTTCTGTGACTGTCTCAGCTGATTTTCCAACCTTTTCTGCTCGGTAATATCATGAATGATAGAATGAATATAAACTTTACCGCCAATTTGCACGTGACTGCTGAAAACCTCCACATCAACCATATCGCCATTGGCTTTAAAGTGTCTCAGTTGGAAGTTATTTTTACTCCCTTTCACCACTTTGGTAATATTTTTTCTGACTTCTTCTTCACCGATATCATTAATATCCGTGACCTTCATACTTTCCAGTTTTTCAATAGGCCAGCCGTAAAATTCCGAAGCTGCCTTGTTTGCCTCGTAAATATCCAGTGTTTCCGGATCTATTATAAGCTTTACAGCAGAATGGTTATAAAAAAGGTTTCTGAATTTCTCTTCACTCTCTATCAGAGAATTTTCCATCTTCTTTTTTTCCACAAGTGCCTGCTTTTTATTTAAAGCTTCTTTAACAGCAAATGGCAGCCGTGCAATATGCTCCTTTATCACATAATCGTCTGCTCCGGCTTTCATACAGGCGACAGCAGTCTCTTCATTCATGGAGCCGGTAAAAATTACAAAGGGGAAAAATTTATCTGTAGCTTTGGCAATATTCAGTGCGGTCATACCGTCAAAAGAAGGCATTGAATAGTCGGAAACTATTATATCCGGATCAAATTCTTCCAACTCTCTGCGAAAATCTTCTTCCGTATCCACAACTTTGTAAGTAAAATCCAATCCTTCTTTTTTCAGTTTGCGTTTAGCAATATCAACATCTGTTGGAACATCTTCAGCAAACAGGATTTTAACAGGTTGATTAATATCCATTCATTTCTCCTAATCAATTTTGCTTATTAATAAGGACGCTGATTCAGCAGAAGCCAGTAAAATCCCAAGTCCTTGACTGTATTAACAAATTTATCAAAATCCACAGGTTTGACAATATAGCTGTTTACTCCCAGTTTATAGCTCTCCACGATATCCGATTCTTCTTTTGAGGATGTGAGAACAACTACCGGGATAACCTTTGTATTTTCGTCCCCTTTAATCTCTCTTAAAACTTCCAGTCCGTCCACCTTGGGCAATTTAAGATCAAGAAGAATTATTTTAGGGAGATTCTTCTCCGCTCTCTCGACAAATTTACCTTTTGTAAAAATAAAATTGAGAGCTTCTTCTCCATCTTCAACAACAAAAATACTGTTAGCCAACTTATTCTTTTTAAATGCTCTCAATGCCATCTCTACGTCATTGGGGTTATCCTCAACCAGTAATATTTCCACCACATCATTGATGTTCTGCATATATGCCTCCTTGTGACACTAAAAAAACAAAAATCTTTAACTCTTCGACGATTTGTCAGAACGGCGCATGGAAAAATAGAAAGCAGCTCCCTTATTTACTTCACTTTCAGCCCAAATTTCGCCGCCGTGCCTGTGAACTATCCTCTGCACAACGGCTAAGCCAACACCTGTTCCCTCAAATTCATTATCCTTATGCAATCTTTGGAAAACACCGAACAACTTATCTTTATATTTCGGGTTAAATCCTGCTCCTTCGTCTTTTATATAATATATGACTTCATCATTATTTTCGCGACACCCGATTTCAATTCTTTTATTTTCGGATTTTGAACTGTACTTCAGTGCATTGCCTATCAAATTCTGCCACAGCTGCCCCAGCAGATTTTCATCGCCCACGGCAGGCGGAAGTTCACTGACATTGAATACAAATTCCTGTTTTTCTTCATCCGTTGCAATTTCATCATATTTGGATTTTGCCAGTGTGTACATATCTACTTCTTCAAAACTCATTTCTGCTCTTGATATACGTGACAAATTCAAAATATCAGCAATCAAGGCATCCATCTTTTCAGCATTCTGCCTGATTACAGAAAGCTGTCTCTTCCCCTCTTCATCAAGTTTATCCCAGTAATCTTCCATAAGAAAACCAGAAAAACCGTTTATTGCCCTGAGCGGAGCCCTTAAATCGTGTGAAACCGAATAAGCAAAAGCCTCCAGCTCTTTGTTGGATAACTCAAGCTTTCTCCTTTCTTCCTGCAGTTCAGCCGTGATACTGTTTAAATCTTCCACCATATAAAGCATAGCTTTCTGACTCTTGTTTAGTTTCTCCACTTTATCCTTCAGTTCTGCAGTTCTTTCCTCCACCTGCCTTTCCAGATCATCTTTCAGATTTCTCAACTCTTGCTCAGCCTCTTTACGCTGCGTTATATCCCAAAATGTGACCACACATCCGATAATTTCGCCATCCTGCCTGATTGGATAAGAAAAATATTCCACCTGAAAATTTGTTCCGTCATACTTCCACATTACTTCATCGTCAGCGTGTGTCCCTTTACCGGCCTTAAAAGCCTGAAAAATCTTGCACTCTGACTCCGGATATTCAGAACCGTCCGCCCTGGTATGGTGTGCAAGCTCATGCATATTTTTCCCGATTACCTGATTTTTATTATCGAATCCCAGCAACTCTAAAGCTGAAGTGTTACAAAACGTGCATCTACCCTCCAGGTCGATACCGTAGATTCCTTCAGCAGTTGAATTCAGAAGCAGGTTTATACGCTCTCCTCTTTCTTTAATTTCATCATTAATCAGCTTCATTTCCGTTACATCCAGAAGATTTCCATAAACACGCACCAACCTGCCATTATCAATTTCCGGAAGCCCTCTCAGCCTGACCCATTTCTTCTCATTATCCGCCGATACTAACTTTGCCTGGAGTTCATAAGGTTTTCCTGTTTCCAGCGTATTGGTAAACGCTTGAATTATCTGTTTTTTATATTCCGGATAATAAAAATCAGTATTCTTTTTGTAATCGGAAGGGTCATATTCCCCACGCCTCAAGCCGTATATATTGTACATACCTTCCGTCCAGTTTATGGTGCCTGTTTGAACATCGTACTCCCAACCGCCTACTTTGGAAATTTTTTCCATTTCATTAAGCAGCAGTTTCTGCTTTCGCAGCTGTTCAAGTGTATTTTTATGTCTGGATATCTCCTCTTTTAAACTTTTCGTGCGCCTTCTCACCTCTTTTCTTAAAACTATAATCCATATAACCGACATAATTAAAAAAAGCGGGATAAAAACATAAACGGCTATTCTGGCAACATCTTTTGCCGTTACACCTTCTTCTGCAGCCGGTCCGAACCATTTGAGGCGTATCTTTTCATAGGTATCGTTTGCAATAATAATGGAAAGCCCTTCATTCAGTCTGGAAAGAAGGGTACTGTTTCCTTCCTGCACGGCAAAACAGAAATCCTGACGGAACTCCTGAATCTGAAAATCAAGCGGCTTTACAGAGTCCAGCCCCATTTTATCCAACAGATGAAGCCCCATAACCCTGTGCGTTATCACTGCATCATACTGCCCGGCGGCAAGATTTCTGAAGGCTTCTTCAAAAGTCTTTGTGGTATAAATTTCATTGGAAATATTTTCCCGGCGGACAAATTCCTCGGCGTTATCCCCCTTCATAACCGCAATTTCTTTGTTTTTAAGATCTTCTGCCGAATTTATGCCTTTGGTTCCCTCCCTTACAAAGACAGCTCCGTGCATGGAAAGATAAGGCATTGTAAAATCAAATATCTTCTCCCTTTCCGGCGTTCTTCCCACAAGGGGCAGGGCATCCAGCTTTCCTTCAGCAAGATCACGCTTTATTTTGCTCCATATGCCTATTTTTATATTTACCTTTAAGTCAACGGCTGCAGCAGCAGCTTTAAAAAGATCGACGGAAAAACCCACTGCATTACCGTTTTCATCGATCATACAGTAGGGCGGATAATCAGGCTCTGAGCCTATCGTAATGGTATCGAATGTTAAAGTATTCTTCTTATCGATTTCAGCTTGATGGGCAAAAGAATCGAATGAAATAACAAACAAAAACAGTAAAATCAAAAGTATTCTATACTTCATTTACGATCATTTTCCCATTTCAGCCTTTTTATCTCTTCTCTCAATTCTTTCATACGCAGCTCCCTGTTTACCGTTGCCTCGTGGAAACGCTCAAGCTCAGCCACCCTCTCCTGCAGCTCTTTTGTTTTCTCTTCCACTTGTTTTTCCAGATTGTCTTTCAGTTTTCTCAATTCATCCTCAGCTGTTTTCCTTTGAGAAATATCCCTGACAAACACCAGTGCTCCTTGTTTGCCCTCATATATAATAGGCTCACCGGCTGTCTCCACCCACACTTCACTGCCGTCCACTCTGATAAACCGCAGCTCCAGCAGCTCGTGAACGGTTTTGCGCCCTTCGTTCAATGCACGTATTCTTTCAATAACTTTCTCATGATAGTCCGGATGAAATCTGTCCATTACAGGCTTTCCGATAAGTTCCTCCGGTGACTTGATACCAAATAAACGGCATGCCGCCGGATTCAGATAAGAAAATTTCTTATCCGTTTGTATAAAAATGGGATCGGGTGCCCCTTCCACAATATTACGAAAACGCTCTTCACTCTCTTTTAGTTTTTTCTCCCTTTTGATACGCTCACTCACATCCCTGATTAAGCCGATAAAACCCGTCACATTGTTATGGGCATCCTTCAGATAAAAAACACCTGTTTCACCGGGAAAAACTGACCCGTCCTTTCTTTTATAATTCACCGTATAATTAAACGGCTTATCACCATAGTGTGATTTAATAGCTTCACCGAGCTCTTCAAACTGCTGCATGTTTTCATAGACATAAAAGGTTTTCTCCCCTTTTATCTCCTCCAAAGAATAGCCGAAAATATCCGTAAAAGCTTTATTGCAGTCAATGATATTTCTGTCATTATCTGCAATCAGTATCGCATCCCTGATACTGTGAAAAAGCGCCCTGAATTTCTGTTCACTCTCCAGTATAGCTTTCTCAGCTCTCTTTTCCTCGGTAATATCCTCCATCGCTGCCATTATACCGATAATTTTATTCTTTTCGTCCCTTATAGGCGCTGTGGAAAGCCTGCAGTCAAATATTGTACCGTCTTTTCTCCTGCGCCTGAGTTCCACTCCCACTATCGACTCACCGGAAATAATGCGTTTCACAAGAGTTCTGAACTCATTTTCTTTTTCAGAAGGCACAATAGGGAGTGTTTCCCCAATAACTTCCTCCGCACGCCAGCCGAACATTTTTTCAGCAGCTCTGTTCCACGACAAAACCACACCCTTATCATCCAGCCCGTAAACGGCCAGAGGCATACATTCAACAATAGCTTCCCTTAAACCGTGGCTCCGGTCAAAAAATTCTCCCGAATGAATAACCTTGCTGTTGATTTCCAGAATGCGTCTTACACGGAAAAGCAGTTCATCTTTATCAAGAGGGGTTGTTATAACCTCATCAATATATTTTTTAATATCATTTCTCAAAAACTCAGCTTCATTTAAATTTATTACAAGCAAAACGGGGAGGTATTGGCTTTCCTCGTTACGTCTTAATTGCTGCAATATTTCTTTATGTTTTGATAAAAAGTCGCTGTCGGTTATACAAAGGTCGTATTCTTTACCCGTTGCTTGACTATCAAACGGACATATCTCATACCTGTCTGTCAAAATTTCTTTAATAGAAGAAAAATTTTTTTTATCATCTACTGCCAATAAAATCCGCTTCATAGTTCCTCTCACCGCATCCGGGAAGTAAGGCTTTAGAGTAAAATGCCTTTTCCCGGACATTTAAAAATCTAAGTACTTGGTTAAAAGTGGGACTTTGCTAATTTGTTGAGTGGTGTATTGGTTGATTTGTATACTGGTGAAGTGGAAATTGTTTTGAAATATTTTGCTTACTTTACTACTAAAACTGTAGCATGTCCACATCAAGCCATCCCCAACCTTTTCAACCACCTCAACTACCCATAATTAATCCCAATCATCAAAATCCGCAGCCGGCAGATACAGGATAAATGTAGAACCTTTACCCGGCTCCGATTCAACTTTTATACAACCATGATGTTTCTTCATAATAGAATATGCTGTGGAGAGTCCCAGCCCTGAACCGAATTTTTTTGTGGTAAAAAAAGGATCAAATATTTTATCAAGATTCTCCCTTTCAATCCCTTTTCCTTCATCTGAAAAACTTATTTTAATATAATCCCCGGACTCAAGCTCGGCAACGTAATTGTCATTGATTGGGACATTTTCCATTTTAACCGTTAATGTTCCGCCTTGTGGCATAGCTTCCTTTGCATTCACCACAATACCTGTAACAACCTGTTGAAACTGATTTTTATCCACTTCAGCTTTCCACAGATCATCTTCTTTTTCTATTTCTGCCCTCACATTGCTGCCTGACAGATCAAACTCCACCAGCTCTTTCACAAGTTCTCCCACATTAAAAACCTTTTTTACCGGCTCGCCTCCTTTGGAAAAAGTCAAAAGTTTGTTGGAAAGACTGGTAGCTCTATCCATTGCCGTTTCTGCAGAATTCAGAGATTCTATAGCAGGGTGGTTTGCGGGAAGTTTCATTTTTGCTAAGGAAATATTACCGAACAGCGCCATAAAAAGGTTGTTAAAATCATGAGCAATACCGGCAGCCAGTGTTCCAAGACTTTCAAGTTTCTGAGCTTTGTTCATCTCCTCTTCCATCTTTTTACGCTCGGAAATATCCCTAACTATGCTTAATACTGCTGTATCATTACCGTATTCTATAAAGCGGGAATTGACCTCCACCGGAAATACAGAGCCGTCTTTTCTTCTGTGAACCGCTTCAAAAGTGTATTCTCCATCTTCTTTTATTTTTCTGATTCTCTTAAAAGCAAGATGAACGGTATCCGGTGAATCGATATCCAGTACCGACAATTTCAACATCTCTTCTCTGCTGTAACCCATACGCTCACAGGCTACATCGTTTATTTCAAGGATATTGCCCTTTAAATCGTGAATAAATATTGAATCCGCAGAATTATTGAAAATATCCCTGAACTTTTTTTCACTTCTTCTCAGCTTTTCCTCAGTTTCTTTTCTTTCGGTGATATCATTGACACTACCGAGAAAATAAGACGGATTGCCGTAGGAATCCCTGATAAGATTGGCATCCAGAATACCGTAAACAATTTGTCCGGACTTATGAATAAATTTCTTTTCCATTCTGTAGTGTTCTATTTTACCCTCAGCCAGCAAACGTTGCTTCTCCAGGTTTTCTTCCAACACTTCAGGGTGCGTAATCTCCCTCAGATGCATACCTATCAATTCAGCTTCCGTATAGCCCAGCATACTGCAATAAGCCTCATTTGCATTTTCTATTATAAAGTCCAGAGAAACTCTGACAACACCGGTTGGTAAATGCTCATAAATCTGACGGAAACGGTTTTCACTCTCAATCAGATCTTCCCACATTTTATAACTTTCGCTTACATCCCGGAATACCAGAACAACACCGTTTACGTTCCCCGATTCATCCACTACAGGTGAAGCCGAATCAGCTATCTGATATTCACAGCCGTCTTTTGAAATTAACTTGGTATTATTAGCCAAACCCACCACAGAACCTGTCTGCAAAACTTTATTCACCGGATTCTCAACCTTTTTACCGCTATAAGCGTTCACAATGTTAAAGACTTCATCAAACGGTTTATTAGTAACCTCCGATAAGGTCCAACCCGTTAAAGATTCGGCGACAGGGTTCATCTGAACAATAGCACCCTTTGTATCTGTTACAATAACAGCATCTCCTATGGAATTAAGGATGAGTCTGAAATTTTTTTCTCTTTCCCGCAAAGATTTGACAGTCCGGTTTCTCTCAATATATTTTCCGAGCATATCTGCAATATTATTAAGCAGTTTACGCTCGTATACTAGAAAAGGGCCTTCATCAGCCTCCGGCATTTTTTGCAAATAAAATATCTCCAAACAACCTACCCGTTGATTTTCAACCAAAATATCCGCTTCCTGTTTCCATTGTGTAGTATTAAAATTTGCAGATTTAAATTCTTTTTCCCCTACAACAAGCCGTGCACAGGCCAATTCCGGGTACTGCCAGCCTTCTGGTAAATAATCCACTACAGATTGCAACGTATCTTCAGTATTTGAGCTCTTTTTATTTATTAATTCAGAAATATGATAAAGGCAGTTAAGTTCTTTAACTCTTTCCTGAAGCTCTCTTTTTGTTTTTTCAATACCGTCATCCCGCTTCATCGCTGCCCCTTTAGGCAATTAATCTCTTATTTTAATTTTAACATATCGTACTGAATTCCAAAAGATTTACTTGCATAAAAATCCAAACCACTCATCCACTATTCCAATAAGCTACTCATCCATTTCAACTCCCTCAAACTCAATCTTTTCCTCTACCTCTACCTCTACCTTTACCTTGTCAATTCACTATTTCTCTATTAAATCGGCATAGCTATTTAAAAAATGGGAGAGAAACAAGATATTTCTTATTGACAAATAAACAGTGAAATAGGTTACAATAAGATTATATTTTAAATTTATAAGATAATTACTTACGATGAGACAAGAAATATCAGGAGGATGCATATGTCAGAAAAATTTAAAGCTATGGTGATCAGCAAACAGGAAGACAAATTTATCAGGGAAATTAAAGAGAAATCTATTGAAGAGCTGCCTGAAGGAGACGTTCTCATCAAGGTTCACTATTCTTCGCTGAACTTCAAAGATGCACTATCAGCAATAGGGAACAAGGGTGTCACAAGAAACTTTCCTCATACCCCCGGAATTGACGCTGCAGGTATCATCCAGGACTCAAAAGATTCAACATTTAAAGAAGGGGATGAAGTTTTAGTAACGGGATTCGACCTTGGGATGGAAACAGACGGCGGTTTTGGACAATTTATCAGAGTGCCTGCTGAATGGGTTGTAAAACTCCCCGAAGGTTTATCTCTGAGGGAAAGTATGATTTTTGGCACCGCGGGTTTTACCGCCGGTCTTTCTGTATTTGCCCTTGCTGAAAACAATACGACACCGGAAGATGGAGAAGTTTTGGTGACAGGCTCAACCGGCGGTGTCGGCTCAATGGCAATCGCAATACTGTCCCAGGCGGGCTATGATCCCGTAGCCGTGACGGGTAAAAAAGAAAAAGAAGATTTTCTTAAAGAGCTCGGAGCTATAAGAGTAATCAGCAGGGAAGAAGCTGACGATCAAAGCGGAAAACCGATGCTTAAAGGCGTATGGGGGGGCGCTGTGGATACCGTGGGCGGTAATATCCTTGCCACAGCAATAAAAAGCACAAAATACTCAGGAACTGTTACCACGTGCGGTTTAACACAATCCACCGAATTCACATCCAGTGTATTCCCGTTTATACTAAGAGGAGTAAAACTTATCGGTATAGATTCTGTACAGCTGCCAATGGACAGAAGACTGCCTGTTTGGGACAAATTGGCAAACGAGTGGAAGCCCGACTCCTTTGAAACCCTGACAAATGAAATCGGTCTGGAAGAGGTCAGCGACAACATAGATTTGATACTCAAAGGGAAATTGACAGGAAGAACATTAATAAATCTCTGGAAGTAAAATGCAGGCTCAAGGGACACTTTTATTTCTCCACGCCCTTAAAAGATGGTACAAAATCAAATCATCCGGCGGCAGTGAAGAAATAAAAAGACATATGGTGGAAGTGGACAATTTACTGGCAAAAGAGCTCCCTTTGGATACCGTTAATGTGGCGATAAATCCATCAGTTAAACCGGTATGCAAATATTTTGAGATTGCAGTCGATAATGGTATGAAGCATAAAACAAACTATGTTGTTACTCATTTGCAAAAATTTACTTCCATTTTACACTGGCAATATGGATACGGTAAACTACCGGAAGAGATGAAAGAAAATTATGCTTACAGCGAAATTTTAGGCCCCCGGGGGCTCATAAAATCCTCTGATATCGCAGTCGGGGTTGTGTTACTCGCTCCCGGGGCCCTTTATCATTATCACGAACATCCTGCTCTGACAGAATCGTACCTGAACTTATCCGGTTATTTTTCACAGAATGATCAGGCTGTCTACCCTCCGGAATCAATTGTCCTTAATAAGCCTGGAAAACCCCATAAAATCACAAATGATTCTTCTCAACCTTTGCTGTTAGCCTACATATGGACAGGCAGTAAAAAAGCAATATCGGAATCAAAGATGGTTTTTGACTAGAAGTAGTTAGAGGTATTTAGAGGTAGTTAGAAGTAGTTTGAGGTAATTGTAGGTTGTAGAAATAAGCTTTGAATAATTCTGGAAGCAGGGCTTTAGCCCTGCAGGTTTACGGAACTATGCTTAAAAACAAAATGTACCCCCTCTGCATCTCCCCCTAATCCAGGGGGAGAAGAAAGTCCCTTCCCCTATCTTAGGGGAAGGATAGGATGGGGTACTTATTCAAAGCTCCCGAGATTGTAGAGGTTGTAAAAGCCGTAGATTCTGCTAAGATTTTGAACAAATATTCTTCTTGCGTTCAATTATCTATCCTCTGTCCTCTGTCTTCTTTGTATCGACAGCACACACAAACCGGCAAAAATAAAAAATACACCCAGAAAACTTAAAAATGAAGGAGATTCATGCAGGACAAGAATACCGAGTAGAGTTGCAGTAAGCGGTTCAGCCAGTGACAGTGTCGCAGTTTCTGAAACTTTTATCAGTTTTAATCCTCTTGCAAAAAAGAAATACGACACACCGGTTGCAATTACACCTAAATGTATAATGATAATAATTCCTCCTGGATTGAGAAGAGGAGCAACATCATAAATAAATAAAAACGGTGTCAGAAGCAAAGCTCCGCCCAGAAACAATACCGCCATGACTGCATTTACATCATTTGTTTCCAGAAGCTTTTTACTTACCATGGTATAGGAGGCGTAAAAAAAACCCGCTCCAATGCTAAGTATAATGCCGAACACATTATAATTAAGTCCGCTTCCCCTCGATCCATAAGTCGTCAATACCAGACCGATTATTCCGATAAGTGTGGATATCATCCATTTTTTGCTGAGCTTTTCATTATAAAAGAGAAAAGCAAGAATACCCGCCGATATGGGACCGCTGCCGATACCCACCATAGTTCCGATGGCAACTCCGGCATACCGCACACCGTAAAAAAAAGTAAGCTGGTAGGCAGCAACAGATAAAATACCGAATGATGTAATCAGAAAAGGCCATTTCTCAGTCTTTGAGAAGCCTCCCTTATAAAATGCATAGAGAAAAAGAACAATTCCTCCCAGCAAAATCCTGAGCGCCCCGATAACGGAGGAACTCACTTCAGCAGGTGCAAGCCCCTGAGAAGTACCTGTGGTTCCCCACAATACGGCGGCAAGCATGACAAGAGCAAAGCCTTTTGTTCTGTCGGCAGGATTCATCGGTAATAATCACCAGGAAATATGAGACAAGTCACAAATACTCCTTAAAAAGCTTTCAGAAAGGAAAAAAATGAAATTTTAATAGGCGCGGGCGGGATCGAACCGCCGACCCTTGCCACGTCAAGGCAATGCTCTCCCACTGAGCTACGCGCCTTCTTAAATAACAGATATACAAAAAACTTTCCCTTTTTGCAATAAAAAACTTACCCTGGCATTATCAATAAATTTACAAGTAGAGACTTTTGAGTAATGCATTATTATAAATTTTACCACCCCTTAATCCCCTCCTAACTCTTTGATAGGAGGGGAAATAAAGCTCCTCCCCTAATTTAGGGGAGGTTGGGTGGGGTACTTATTCAAAGGCCTCAAGTAAATAAATATTTGAGTAGTGTATTTGTTGAGTGGTGTATTGGTATATTGGCATTAAGCGTTAAGTTTTGAATACCATAATCAAATTTAGTTATTTCACCGGATAGGTTTTTCCCAATGAATAACCATGAATAACAAATGGGAATCGAATCAATCTGAATTCTTTTTGTAAATTTTAATGGCAGCGTATATAAAAAAGAACGTAATGATTCCTGCAAAGAGAGCCATAATATGTGTCCCCACAAAAAACGGCCAGAAAAAAGCTTTCAGATTCACCCAAAAATCCATATATGATAAGTTTTGCCAGTCTATTGAGAGATCGGTTTCACTTTGGAGAAAAAATTTGCCTACCTTGTAGCAAAATCCGTAAATAATTACCAGTGTAAGCGGATTATTAATATATGCTCCTAAAATCAGCGGGTACAGGGGAAGGCGGAAAATATAAGACGCCCCCACAGCCATAACAGTGTGCAATCCTATATAAGGAGACACACCGATCATAACCCCTATTGCCGAAGAAAGGGAAATAACAAGTGGGGGCCTGTCTAAGCTTACTATCAGTAAAAGCTTATCTTTGAATTTTATAGAATTACTCCGTCAGCATCCTTTAAAAAGTATGTTGCAGAACTTCATCAAATTTTTCCACAGCAACTATTTCCAGGCTGTTTTTAACATTTGCCGGCACGTTCACAAGGTCCTTTTTATTCTTTTTCGGGATAATAACCTTAGCCACACCTATTCTTTTTGCAGCAAGAAGTTTCTCCTTCAGTCCGCCTATAGGCAGCACTTTGCCCGAAATGGTGATTTCACCGGTCATTGCCACATCTTTACGCACCTTTTTACCTGTAAATATGGAAAAAATTGCTGTAGCCATTGTTATTCCTGCGGAAGGACCGTCCTTCGGAATTGCTCCGGCAGGTACGTGGATGTGTATATCATAATCGGAAAACATTTTTTCATCAATTTCATATTTTTCAGCAAGAGACTTAACGGCTGTAAAAGCGGCTTTTGCCGATTCTTTCATAATATCTCCCAGCTGACCGGTAACAACCATATTCCCTTTGCCTTTGTACTTATTGCACTCAACAAATAAAACCTCTCCGCCATACGGCGTCCATGCAAGACCTGTGACTATACCAACTTCATTTGTTTTAAGTTCTTCCTCATCCTCAAATTTTCTGGGACCCAAAAATTTTTCAACAGTCTTAGGAGTAATTCTGAATGTTTCTTTTCCGTCACCTTCGGCAACCTTTCTGGCAATCTTTCTGCAGATTTTTCCTATGGTCCTTTCCAGATTCCTGAGACCTGACTCTCTGGTGTAGCCGTCTATAATTTCAAATATTGCTTTCCTGCTAAACTGAACTTTCTTTTCACCCAGTCCGTTTTCTTTTATTTGTCTGGGAATAAGATAGTTTTCGGCTATCTTTATTTTTTCATCCTCCGTATAACCCGGTATCCTGATAACCTCCATCCTATCCTTTAATGCAGGCGGTATGGGATCAAGATAATTGGCTGTGGTAATAAAAAATACACGGGACAAATCAAAAGGCACTCCAAGATAGTGATCCACAAAAGAACTGTTCTGTTCCGGATCAAGCACTTCCAGCAGAGCGGAGGAAGGATCGCCTCTGAAATCCATACCCAGCTTATCAATTTCATCAAGCATAAAAACCGGATTGTTTTTGTCTGTATTTTTTATCCCCTGGATTATTTTACCGGGCAGAGCGCCTATGTATGTCCTTCTGTGCCCTCTTATTTCAGCTTCATCACGGGTTCCGCCGAGTGACATTCTAAAAAACTCCCTGTTCATAGCTCTGGCAATTGACTTCCCCAGGGATGTTTTACCGACTCCCGGAGGGCCAACAAAACATAGAATGGGGCTTTTCATTTTTTTATTAAGTTTACGGACGGCAAGGAAATCAAGTATTCTGTCTTTTACCTCATCAAGCCCGTAGTGATCTTCATCCAGGATTTTTTTGGCATGCTTTATGTTGAGATTATCCTTACTGGATTTAGACCAGGGGAGTTCCACCAGCCACTCCAGATAACTCCGGACAACTGTTGCTTCGGCGGAATCAGGATGCATTCGGGAAAACCTGCCCAGCTGCTTTTCAGCTTCTTCCCTGACTTTTTTGGGCATTTTAGCCTTTCTGATTTTTTCCTGAAGCTCTTCAACCTCTTTACTGATATCATCCTCTTCACCGAGTTCTTTCTTGATTGCCCTCATCTGTTCTTTCAGAAAATATTCCCTCTGACTTTTATCGATTTCACCCTTGGCATCATTCATTATCTGCTGCTGGACTTCGAGAATTGAAATTTCTCTGTTTAAAAATTCATTAACCTTCTCCAGCCTTTTTTCAGCTTCAATCTCTTCCAGAATCACCTGAGATTCCTCAGCTTTCAAACCAAGATTAGCCGCTATAATATCGGCCAATTTGCCCGGCTCATTGATTGTTTCAATCACAGCCAACAGGTCAGGCAAAAGCGGTTTTCCAAGATTAACGGCTTTGGACAACTGTTCCTTCACATGACGTACAAGAGCTTCAGATTTTAACCCTTCTTCCGGCTCACTCTCCTCTATCAGATTGAGTTTCACCTTGTAAAAAGGATCTTCCTGAGCATAACTGTCAATTTCTGCACGTTTTAGCCCCTGAACAAGTATTTTCACTCTGCCGTCAGGCAGTTTCAGCATACGCAAAATAAGTGCAGCGGTTCCTATTTTGTAGATATCCTGAACATCAGGCTCTTCAATTTCAGCGTTTTTCTGAGAAGAAAGAAATATCATTCTCTCTCCGCTCAATGCTTCATCCACTGCTGCAATACTGGCATCTCTGCCGACATAAAGAGGAAGAACCATATATGGAAATACCACCATGTCTCTGACAGGCAGTAACGGAAGTATCTCAGGAATTTCTAAATTTTCATTAACATTTTCCACTTCTTTTTCCCTCCCTGATTTCAATTTATCATTTCCTTTTTATTTTTATTATCAGTACGCCGTCTTTCAGTTTTGCAGAAATATCATTCTCATCCACTTCATGGGGAAGTCTGACTATTCTTCTGAAAGGGGTAAATGTTCTCTCCATCCTGAAAAATGTTACCTTGCAGTCAGGTTTGTCAGCAATTTTACTCCCTTCGATAATAAGATATTCTTCATACAGTAAAACATTAAAATCATCAAGCTTAACTCCGGGAAGTTCAGCAAAAATTTCGAGATTCTCTCCCGTATCAATAATATCCATAAGGGGAATGCTGGTTTCACTGATGCTCCGCTTCATCTTTTCGGAATAGTCGATTAATTTACCTATTTTATCGCTGATAATTCCGTGCACCAAAACAATTTTGTTTGCAGGATCAAAGTCTTCCATCATTCACCTTAAAACCGGCTGCTTCAAGTATTTGTTTAAAGTCTGCGGAAATATCTTCCCTTTCCAGAGCAAAGTTTACAACAGCCTCCAGATAACCGGATTTATTACCGCAGTCAAACCGTCTGCCCTCATATTCGTAACCGTATACAGCATTTTTTGACGCCACAGCATTTATGGCGTCCGTCAGCTGGATTTCTCCCAGTGCTCCGGATTTCGTATTGCCAATTTCATCGAGTATCTCTTTGGTAAGTATATACCTGCCGATAATAGCCATATCCGAAGGCGGATTTGTTTTAGGTTTTTCAACCATTGTCTTTAGTTTATAAAAATTATCTTTTACTTTTTTGTCTATTTCGATAATCCCATATTTATGGGCATCTTTCTTTTCCACTTTGCAAAGTGCAACAACAGGAGCATGGGTTTCTTCAAAATTATCTATAAGCTGCTTTGTAACAGGCGTTTTGTATTTCATAATATCATCGGGCAAAATCACGGCAAAAGGCTCATCACCAACAACGTCCCGGGCACAGTAAACGGCGTGTCCCAGCCCTTTCTGTTCCTTCTGCCTTACCGATACAAATTCGCACATATCGCTTATATTTCTTACTTCTTCAAGCAGCTCTTTTTTACCTGAGTTTTCCAAAACCAGCTCAAGATTCGGAGATTTATCAAAATAATTTTCTATTTCGCTTTTGCCTGCACTTGTAACAAAAATTATCTGCTCAATTCCTGATTCCACAGCCTCTAAAACAGCATAATGAATTAACGGCTTGTCAATAAGTGTAATCATCTCTTTTGCCACAGATTTGGTAGCAGGAAGCATTCTGGTCCCAAATCCAGCAACAGGCAGCACTGCTTTTCTTACTTCCATAACTCCTCCTTAGTCAGTTCAACGTTCAATGTTTACCCTGTTAAAGAATGTACACATATTTACCAGCCTTTGGCTGGTGCTAGCTGTCAAAGGCAGCCAGGCGAAGCCGAATTTAACGGGGTTCAACGTTTCCTGCCACGTAATCAAGTTTATATGGCAGGATAAATACCTCAACAACCTCAACTACCTCTAAATACATCTAACTTATAATTATCCCTGCATAACCCACAACTTGCGACGCATCACCGCTCGTCTCCGCACTTGTTGTATGCTCCACAAGTGAAGCCTTCAGATTTTCTTTGTTATCAAGTGACTCCAAAGCAACAACGGTGGGGATAATACCGCACATCGATATGTTTTTGCTCAAAACAGTGTCATAAAGCCCCTTGCTGTCCAAATCAAGGATGCGGTTGATGGCATCAAAATCTTTCTCATTCGTTGTTTCAAGATCTTCGAAATGGTTGAAATCCGAACTTACAACTATCATTGAATCAGTCTCACTAACCAAATCTTTCAAAACTTTCCCCGCATTTCTGCAGTCTTCAAAGCCTAAGCCTTTAAAAGCAATAGGGACAATATTCAAGTCGTCCCTGAAATATTTTAAGATAGGAAGCTGAACTTCCAGGGAATGCTCCTTCACATGGGCTAACCGGTCTGACTCAAAACCTTTGTCCATGAGCTTTTCCACCATATTTTCATTCACGGGGACATCACCCAGCGGGCAGCTCCATTTACCTCCGGGATACACGGCAATCCTGCCGCCCGCCCCTGTATGGTTCGGTCCCAGTAAAATTATATTTTTGGGCAGCTTAATCCTTGAAATTGTTTTAACAACTGTAGCACCGGAAAAAACATAACCGGCATGAGGTACAATAATCATTTTTGCTTCCTGAGCCGTTTCGCTGCCTTTATTTGACTCAATAAAAGATATTATTTTATTTTTGTCAGAAGGATAAAAAAGACCGCTTACAACTGTATCCCTGTACATAAATACCTCCCTGCCTTATGATACCAGTCTTCCGGCATCTGAGCCGAAAGGCCGAAATAGCTGTAATCATTTATAATCAGAAGATTGTCAGCTGTAACGTTCATTGCCCACGGATAACAGTTCCTTGATATTTCACTTCTGTAAATTTCCTCGAATTCAAATTTCTTTAAAAAAGGCAATTTTATTTTCAATTTGTCCAAAATATGCTTATGTAACTTACCGACAGTATACAAGATATCGTCTTTTGCAAAAATTTCCACCCTGTAGTAATCGGAAAAGAAAACCACATAATCCCTGCCAAAACATTTTTTGGCATCAAAATCCGTTTTAAAAGCACTGAGGTAGAGTTTTTCCAGTTTATTTTTATAAGTGAAGTAAGGCAGCCAGCCGGTTATATACAATTTCGAAGGATTGATATTTTTGGTAACTTCTCCAAAATCATCGAAAACGGGGGCTTTCAGATCCGGCAGATGTTCTTTTACAGTATGTCCAGCCATCATCTGCAGATCCACATAATTCGCATTGGGAAAAAGACTTTTGTCACAAAGATTACTGATATGCCTTTTTATAACATTCCGTTTAAAAAAACCGCTTTTAAAGGAATACACATTTTTATCCCTGCTTTTCTGCTTAACACCGGGAAGATTGGTTCTAAGACATCTGTTTTCATCTAAATAAAACAATTCATCCGCCCGGATTCCAGGCAATTCACCCGTAAACATATATTCGACATTGCTGCCAAAATCAGCGGCAGCCCGGGAGATTTTGTACATATTTACAGATGGGTTTACAAAAACAAGGGAATTAATATCTTTTGACTGCATTGTAAAACGAATCCCTTTCCACAGGATTGAAACCTGCACTTTTAATCATCGAAGTAAGCTCATTCAACGATAATGTCCTTTCACTTTTTTTGCCTGCAGCATAGGTTATATTCTCTTTAATTACGGTTCCGTCCAGATCATCCGCTCCGAAATAAAGTGCTACCTGTGCAAGCTTCACCCCAAGCATAACCCAGTAGGCTTTAATATGAGGAACGTTCTCAAGCACAATCCTTGAAACTGCAATGGTTTTTAAATCATCAATACCCGTGGGTGGTTGTTTATGGGAAAGAAACGTGTTTTCAGGGTGAAACTCAAGAGGGATAAAAGCAACAAATCCTCCTGTCTTTTCCTGCAAATCCCTGATTTTTTCCAGATGCTCAATTCTGTCCCCTTTACTCTCCAGATGACCAAAAAGCATTGTGGCATTTGTTTTTATTCCGTTATTATGTGCTGTTTCCATAATTTCAAGCCATCTGTCTCCACTTATTTTTTCAGGGCAAATCTGTTTTCTGACAGCTGGATTAAAAATTTCAGCCCCGCCGCCCGGCATCATCTCCAGTCCGGCATTTTTCAATTTTAAGAGAACTTTTTCAACACTTATTGAGGCCAGTTTGGCAAAATAGTCAATTTCAACAGCGCTGAAAGCCTTTATGGTCTTTTCAGGGAAATTTCTTTTAATCTCTGTCAGCATATTAACATAAAAATCGAAGGTTTTTGAAGGATGCAATCCGCCCACAATATGAATTTCACTGACGGATTCGCCTTTACTGCCGATGTAATCTATTATCCCGGGAATATCCATTTCATATGAATCATCGTCCCCTTCATCTTTGGCAAAAGCACAAAACCTGCAGTGGCTTACACATATATCCGTATAATTCACATGGAGATTATCCACAAAAAAAACATCATCGCCCCAGAGCCGGCGTTTTATTAGCATTGCCTCATCAGCAAGATCAAACAGTTCTTTATCAAAAAGTGTACTCATATAATTTGGTTTCCTTTCAAAGCGCTTTTGAACGCTTTTACAATTTCCGGGTCAAACTGTGTTCCCGTACAATCATCAAGCTCCTCCACCGCTTCTGTTATTTCCTTTTTCGGTCTGTAACTTCTGTCGGTGGTCATCGCATCAAAAGAGTCAGAGACCTGAAGTATTCTGGATCCCAGAGGTATTTCATCTTTAACCAATCCATAGGGATATCCCGTACCGTCCATTTTTTCATGATGGTACAATACATATTGTGGAACATCTCCGAGAAATTCAATAGGTTCCAGAATCTCTTTACCGAAAATAGGATGTTTTTTCATCTCTCCATACTCATAATCTGTCAACTTGTCAGGCTTTATTATAATATCTGTTGAGACACCGATTTTTCCGATATCATGCAAAAGCCCTGCATAAAACATAAGATCACGGAACTCTTCATTAAAACCCATTTCATCCACAATCATCAGCGAATAATTCTTCACATTCTCAGAGTGCCCCCGTGTATAGTGATCCTTGGCATCAACCGCTTTGGATAAAGAAGTAACAGTCTCCACATATCCTTTGGATAAATCTTCGTATGACAGTGAATTCTGCAAAGCCATGGAGCATTGACTGACATAGATATTAAGAACCTTAACATCAATATCCCTGAAAGTATGGGTACCTGTGTTATATGCCGCAAAGATTCCCCATAGGCCCTCGGTTCCAAACATTGGCAGAATAATATAGTTAATATCCTGACCGTTTTTTTTGTAATGTCCGGTTTTTGATTCATTTTCAGAAAAAGCTATCAGAGAGCGTTTGAAGCTGAATTTGTCATTCAGAAAATTCTTAAAGTCTTCATCAAAATTGTGAGACTTTTCAATCTGACGTGTAAAAAGTTTTATATAAAAACTGGATATTTTCAATTCATTCTTTATCACACTCTGAAGCTGGCTGAGTATTTCATCGTGATTGAGTGTTTTCGAGAAAAAATTGCTGGAATCGTAGATTGAAACAATCTGCTTAAGCTCAAGAACCTGCCGTTTAAGTTTCTTACTGTCCAGAGCCTTCTGAATTTTATTAACAAGGTTATCCACTTTAAATGGTTTTGTTATATAATCAAAAGCACCTATCTTGACACTTTCCACAGCAGAGTCCAGACTGGGATAACCTGTAACGAGCAGAATCTCAACATCTTTAAATCTGTTTTTAACCTCTTTTAAAAGGGTAATGCCGTCCATTTCAGGCATCTGAATATCGGACAGGACTATATCCACATAATGAGCGGACAAAATATCCAAAGCATCTTTTCCGTTGTCTGTGCAAATAACATGAAAACCTTCCGTTTCGAGAATTATTTTCACACTGTCTCTGATATAATCCTCATCATCCACAACAAGAACAGTAACATTTTCATTCATACGGCACCCTCAAAATAATAAACACCTAAAAATCCATCACTTTGTAAACAGGAATTATAAAAACAGTAATCGCATATTTAAAGAGCTTTGAATAATTCGCTATTTTTAGTTTTCGGCCAGGGGACTTAATAATTAAGTGCCTTGGTATTCCCGCATGCTTGGCAACACCAAGTTTCAAACCAAGCTTTGCCCGGCTGAAGCCGCGCTTCCTGAGTTATTCAAAGATCTTTATTATTAAAATTAACACAACAGCATACCTAATTCAACTACATTTGCTTTTCTCCAACGATTTATGTATTTATATGCGGCAGTCCTCCCGTAGGCGGACAAGTGCTTAAAGTAGGGATTTTTAAAAGTATTTAAAGCAGTTGAGGTAGTTGATGTATTTATCCTGCCATATAATCTTGATTACGTGGCAGGAAACGTTGAACCCCGTTAAATTCGGCTTCGCCTGGCTGCCTTTGGCAGCATTAGCAGGGTAATTAAGGTACCAACAGCGTTCGCCAATAGCAAATATACCAATACACTACCCAGCCAATATATCACTTAAACATCTAAGTTAATCAATCTACTTCCCCTTAACCTTAACCTTAACCTTAACCTTAACCTTTACCTTTGCTTCTCCACTTCTCCACCTCCCTGCCTCTCCACCCATAACCCATCACGCATCACGCATCACGGTGATGTGGTACAAAAATAATGGACAAAAAATTAAGCACCTATTATACAAATAAGAGAGAGGTGCAAAATGACATCGAGACGCAGGAGTTATACTGCAGAATTTAAAGAATCTGCAGTAAGA